>CAZEYK010000007.1:0-35106 GCA_964516055.1 uncultured Gammaproteobacteria bacterium | reverse complement strand
TGCACTCGAACAAGAACGTGGTATTACGATTTATGCAAAAAACACGACTCTCTTTTATAAAGACACCAAAATCAACATTGTAGACACTCCAGGACATGCTGATTTTGGTTCAGAGGTAGAACGCGTTCTTCGGTCTATTGATTCGGTTGTCCTCATTGTGGATGCCCAAGAAGGGCCAATGCCACAAACAAAATTTGTACTCAAAAAATCACTAGAACTTGGGCTTAAACCATTAGTGGTATTAAACAAAATAGACAAACCAGCAGCAAGACCCAAAGAAGCACATGATGAAATTTTGGAATTATTTATGGACCTTGGTGCAAATAACGAGCAACTTGAATTTCCATATTGCTATGCTATTGGAAAAGAAGGTATCGCCAAGAAGACCCTCGACGACAATTCTACCGATATGACACCGCTTCTCGACATGATTCTTGAACATGTGTCACCTGCACTAAATGATGCCAGCGCGCCACTTCGGGTACAACCATTTAATCTTGCCTACGATGATTTTGTTGGTCGTCTCGCCATTGGAAGAATTTACGAAGGAACTATCCACGTTGCAGATAAGGTCATTATCAAAAAATCAACAGGAGAAACCAGAACAGGAAGTATTACCAAACTCAAACAATTTAAAGGATTCGATACAATAGAAGTGCAATCTGCTATGGCAGGGGACATCGTGATGATTGCCGGTATTGCCGACATCGACATTGGAGAAACAATTTGTAAAAGCGAAGACCAAGAACCACTCCCAGCGATCAACGTTGACGAACCAACGTTGGCCATGGATCTTTTTGTAAACAATGGACCATTTGCCGGAAAAGAAGGAAAATTTGTAACCAGCCGTCAAATTAAAGAACGATTAGAAAAGGAACTTGAAGTAAACGTCGGACTTCGTGTCGACTTTAGTGAATCAGACAGATTTAAACTTCGAGGAAGAGGAGAAATGCATATTGCCGTTCTTCTTGAGCAAATGCGTCGTGAAGGATACGAAGTAATGGTAAGTCAACCACAAGTAATTATCAAAGAAGTAGAAGGGAAAAAACACGAACCATTTGAAGAAGTAACAATAGATGTTCCAGATGAATTTTCTGGAATTATTATCGAAAAAATGGGGAAACGAAAAGGAATCATGACCAACATGGCCAGCAAAGCTGGGCAAACCCGTATGATTTTTGAAATGCCTTCACGGGGACTGTTGGGATATCGTGGTCAGTTTATCATGGACACCAAAGGAGAAGGTATCATGGCGGCACAAACTATTGGTTTCCGTCCATACTCTGGAGAAATTTCTAAACGATCTGTCGGATCAATGATATCTCTTGTTACTGGAAAGGCACTCGGGTATTCACTTGCGAACTTGCAAGATAGAGGGGTATTGTACATTGGACCAAATGTGGAAGTATATGAAGGAATGGTTATTGGAAACACCGCCAAGGGGGATGACCTCGCTGTCAATCCGATTAAAGGAAAACAACTCACCAACATGCGTGCCAGTGGTTCCGATGATGCCCTCAACCTTACGCCACCAGTAGAAATTACTCTTGAACGTGGTCTTGAAACAATTGCGGAAGATGAATACTTAGAAATTACCCCAGCAAACATCCGCATTCGAAAACAATGGCTTACAGAAAACGAACGAAAAAGAGGCGGAAGAAAAGCATAATAATAGATAAAGATAAAAAATATCAGCGTTACCGCTGATATTTTTTATTATAAGCAGTAATCACCATATAACAGAAAAAATATTTGCTGATAGAGATAAAAAGTTTTTTTTATGGTAAAATAATATAAAGAGTGTTTATAAAAAATAAGGTATATACATGTGAAAAATATACGGTTATTCATAACTATCATCGTTGTTATTGTTATTATCCTGATGGGAAGTTGGTTAGTTACAAGGATAAACCCACGATTTTCTACTACGGTAGCACTCAAATGGGTCAACCAAGCACAGTTTGCTGGTATGTATGTGGCGAACGAAAAAAAATATTATAGGAATGCTGGTCTTACGGTCACTTTTAAAGAATTTAATTTTCAGACAAACCCTATCGATTACCTCAAAAACGGCATAGCCGATTTTGTACTCATGAGTCCTGAAGAATTTATGATCCATGTAAATAATGGAGAAGATGTTTATGCTGTTGCTGAATTTTTTCAAATATCTCCATATGCATTTGTATCGCTAAAAGAAAAAAATATTAAAACCCCAGCAGATTTTCAGTATAAAATATTAGGTGTTAAAGGAAAGAAAATAGAACAAGAACTTGCCTATTTATTGCTTTTAGATACCTTTGGTGTTGAAAAAGACACTGTCGATATAAAAGTATTAGATTTTGAAAAAAAAGAATGGAATAATTTAATAGATCATGATGCCGATGTGCTAGATTTGTATAGAACAGATCAATTGTATTATTTTAAAAAAGAAGGTATTGCCTATAACCTTATCCAGCCCGAACAGTATGAAGTAAATATAGGAAACGATATTCTTGTAACAAAAAAATCATTTGCTATACAGCATCCAAATATAGTGAGAAAATTTGTACAAGCAAGTGTAAAAGGATGGCAAAAAGCAATAGAAAATCCACAAGAAGCCGTTAATGATACTATGTTATACATTACCGATGAAGAATATAAAGATATGGCATATCAGAAGTTTATTTTAGAAAATAGTATTCCACTCATAAAACCAAGTACTCTTACGCATATTGGCTACATAGATATAGAAAAATTTATTAATCTCTATAAAGAAATGACAGAAAAAGGATTCATTACACATGAATTTAATATTAAAGAATTTATAACAGACGAATTTATTCTGCAATAATCGTATGGATGCGGCGCATAACAAGTAGAAAAATATTTTATTAGTGTGTATATGAAAGAACCAATAATAATTGAAAAAAAACAATATAAAAAAAAATACGAGATATTAGGACTCATATTAATAACAATTATTTTATCATGTACAGGGTACTTCGCATATGAAGTAAAAGTATTGTTGAAAAAAAATAGTCAAGAAAAATTTTTTAATGATGCGTTATATTTGACAAAAAGCATCGAAAATGAAGTAACTACATATAAAAGTATTTTACAATCGTATGTAGGTTTATATGCTGCCAGTCAAGAAATAAATCGGCAAGAGTGGACTACTTTTATAAACAAACAACATCTTTTTGATAATTATCCAGGGATAGAAAGTTTTGAATTTGTGCAAAGAGTAATGGATGAACCTTCAAATAAATATATTATAAAAACTGACGAATTTGTGTCTCATGTACAAAAAGAATATACTGATTTTTCCATTTTTCCACAAGGGGAAAGAGAATATTATTACGTAATTACATATATAGAACCGTTTCAAGAAAATAAAAAACTATTGGGATTTGATATTGCGACAGATCAAAAACAGAAGATTATTTTTGAAGAAGCACGAGATACAGGGAAACTCAGTATGAGTACTCCATTAGAAAAAAATGGGAAAAATATTGTATCAGGAGTGCTTCCTATATATTTCAATGGTGTACAAACAAATACACTTGAACAAAGACGGGATAATATTCAAGGATTTATCGTTGCTACGTTTGATGTTGATACATTTTTTGCTACGATTGCGAATCAATTTGTTGACACATTGGACATGCATTTTATATTACAAGATAGTGATGAAGATAAACCATTTTTTGAAGTACAAGAATCCCAATACCATAAGGATAATCCAAATTTTTATTTTTTTAATACAATAAACGTTGGAGGAAGAATATGGCAATTGAGAGCACATCCGAATCAACATTTTTTTGATCAACATGAAAATGATATTATATATAGTATAATAATTATTATATTTGGATTATTGTTATCCGTAATAACTGGATTAATTATTTTTTTCTTGGGAAAATCAAGAAAACAAGCCATTGTACTCGCCGAAAAGATGTTAGTAGGCTTTCAAGAAGAAAAAAAACATGCAGAGCAAGAGAAAAAGAAAGTAGAAAATGCACTTAAAGAGTTAAAAAAAGAAAAACAGATCTCTGATAAAAAAACAAAAGAATTAGAAAAAATGAACGAGCAAATGATAGGCCGGGAGGTAAAAATGGTGGAATTAAAAAAACAAATAAAGAATCTTGAGAAGGGAAAATAATAGGGCTAATGATAGCCATATTATTTTCATTTATTTATTTTGGAAAATTTGGTATACTCAATAAGTGCCGGTCAACTCATCATTGAGGTGAGTGTATATTTTATGCTATTTCTATGCCAAAAGAAGGAAAAAAAAAGAAAATACTTATTGCCGAGGATGAAAGACCCATGGCGACAGCTCTTCAGCTTAAATTAAACAAATCTGGGTTTGAAACTGATATCGCATACAATGGACAAGAGGCCCTTAACAAAATTAAGGATGGACATTTTGATCTTGTACTTCTTGATTTGATGATGCCCATAATGGATGGATTTGAATTTTTAGAAGAACTGAGAAAAAAGAAAATAAGTATACCTGTAATTGTATCTTCAAATCTGAGTCAAGCAGAAGATAAAGAAAAAGTAAAAGCACTCGGAGCCGTAGATTATTTTGTAAAATCAAATATTCCAATCAATGACGTTGTCACTCATATAAAAAATGCTCTCAAATAGTCCTCACTCCATTAATGCACACAAGCCTGTCACCTTATGCGCTGGAAGAAAAAAAACAATCGTCATCAACCGATACAGAAGAAATAATCCCTACGGACGAAGATAGTATTGTTGGAGCCGGAATTTCTACTAAACAAATGGTAGATATTCTTGTTAATGAACAATATATCAATAGCAAACATCTTGCAGAGCTACAACAAACATATAAAGAAAATCAAATAGCGGGATTATTGGAAAAAAGAATTATTACCCAAGATTTACTTGGGCAATCTGTCGCAGAATATTTAGGTCTTCCCTATGCAGACTTAAACACCAAAGAACCAACTGAAAAACAAATGAAAAAAGTTCCTGAAGCAATAGCAAAAAAATATCGATTGATATTGTTTCATGAAGACAAAAAAGAAGTTACCTTCACGACAGACCATCCTCGACAGCCAGGATTAAAAGATATATTTGCCAATATTGCAAAGAAGAAAAAAGTTATCATTGCCTATTCACTTCCCAATGATATAGAAAAAATTTTGATTCGATACCAAAAATCACTTACTGATCGATTTTCTAGTATTATTGAACAAAATCAAAAGATAGCTCCTAATATTCTCAATAGCATTATCCAAGACGCTATATACAATAATACGTCAGATATTCATATGGAGCCAAGGGGAAAAAAAGAAGTGGTCATTAGGTTTCGTGTAGATGGAGTACTAAAAGACACTGGTATTCTTGAAAAAATATATTATGACAATCTGGTAAACAGAGTGAAAGTTCAGTCACAGTTGCGTATAGATGAACATTCATCCACCCAAGATGGGGCGATGAGATTTGAAATGAATGGACGAACCGTTGATCTGAGAATATCAATTGCCCCTACGCTCGATGGAGAAAAAGTTGTTATTCGTATTCTTTCTCAGTATGTGAAACAATTTAGTCTTGCGGATCTTGGACTGTCAGAAAAGAACAAAGAAGTATTAGCAGAAGCCGCAAAAAAACCATTTGGTATGATTTTGGTAACAGGACCTACGGGATCTGGGAAAACAACAACACTATATGCACTCCTCAAATCAATAAACAAACCAGAAATAAATATTACCACCATTGAAGATCCTGTGGAATATCGGCTTACCGGAATTAATCAAATTCAAGTAAATAAAGAAACAAATATCACCTTTGCTGCAGGACTTCGATCTATTGTACGACAAGATCCAGATGTTATTCTTGTAGGAGAAATTCGTGATACGGAAACAGCCGAAATTGCTGTCAATGCGGCACTTACTGGACACTTACTATTTTCTACATTCCACGCGAACGATGCCCCAACATCTATTCCTCGGCTGCTTGATATGGGTGTTGAACCATTTTTGTTGGCATCAACTGTGGAAGTTATTGTGGCACAGCGTCTCGTGCGAAAAATATGTGATCATTGCCGAGTCAGCATAAATAAAACACCTGCACAAATAAAAAGTATCTCTGCAAAATCTGCGCCGTTTTTTCCAAAAAAGACCCTGCGTTTATATAAAGGGAATGGATGTAATGTCTGTGGAGATACAGGATACAGGGGCCGTATTGGTATTTTTGAATTTATTCAAGTTACGCCACGGTTGAAAGATCTTATTCTCAAAAATCCTTCTACGCAAGATATTTGGGAGACAGCAAGACAAGATGGTGCTACCTCATTTTTTGAAGATGGAGTCCAAAAAGTTATCAATGGGGTTACTACATTAGAGGAGCTCCTTCGTGTTGCTGCGCCACCAGAGCATAAGGTAAAAATAACCAAAAAACGGTAAAAAATGGTTTGTATGAAAGAAGAGAAAAAACGTAAAAAAAAAAGAAGAAGTAGCCCATTTTTTATTGGAAAGGAAAAAAATCTTTTTATTGAAAATTTAAGTATACTCCTCGCTTCGGGAATAGATATTGTAGATGCCCTCGATGGCATCGGTGAAGATGTTAAATCCCCAAGTCTGAAGAAAATTATTGATCGTCTTAAGATAGATTTGGAAGAGGGAATGAGTTTGTGGAAGGCGCTTTCGGAAACACGTCTTCTCCCAGAATATACTATTTCACTTATACAAATCGGAGAAGAATCAGGACGTTTGAGCGAAAATTTAGTTATTATTTCTGTCCAGCAAGAAAAAGATAGAGAATTCAAATCTCGGTTACGTTCAGCTATGATGTATCCTATTTTTGTATTGGTTCTTGTGGTCGTGATTGGAATTGGTATCTCGTGGTTTATATTGCCAAAGCTTGCTGGCGTATTTGATCAGTTAGATTTGACGTTACCCACAATAACGAAGGTAGTTATTTTTATCGGTCAATTTTTTGAGATGTACGGGATTCGTGCCGTGATATCGCTTATCATGGCGCTTGTAGGAATTGTATATCTGTTATTTTATTTTAAATATACAAAACGAATTGGACAATGGATGATTTTACATACGCCAGGTGTTGGAAAACTGGTTATGCAAGTAGAATTGACTAGGTTTGGATATATCCTGGGAACATTACTTGAAGCAGGGATTCCTATTACCTCTGCATTGCAATCACTTGCCAACGCCACACCACTTAGACCATATCAAAAATTATATACTCATTTGATAAAAGAAGTAGAAGAAGGGAATTCCATAAAAAAGAGTTTGCGTTCATTCAAACACGTTAAAAAAATATTTCCATTACCCATGCAACAACTGGTATTTTCTGGAGAAAAATCAGGAAAACTTGCCGGTACATTGCTTACTGTATCGGCATTATTTGAAAAGAAAACAGAAACCACCACCAAAAATCTTACGGTTATACTCGAGCCAGTATTGCTTATTATTGTGTGGCTTGGTGTTGTGGCTGTTGCGCTTGCGGTCATTCTACCTATTTATAGTTTGATTGGTAATTTTCGTCCGTAGGTATGAGTATGACATTTTATGTATCTACACAAAAAGGCTTTACGCTTATTGAAATGCTTCTTTCCGTTGTATTAATTAGTGTTATTGCTGGTATTGGTATTCCTATCTATTATTCCTTTCAACAAAGAAATGAACTCGATGTGACTGCACAAGTGATAGCACAAACACTCAGATCAGCTCAGCTTCATGCTCGGGCAATGGATGGCACTGATGGATGGGGAGTTTATGTAACAACAGGGACGATTACCCTGTACAAAGGAACAAACTATGCCACAAGGGCTGATAGCCAAGATACCAATACCTCATTTACATCAGCAATTATGGTAAGTGGTTTACAAGATATAAACTTCACCCCATTATTGGGAGAAGTACAAACAACAGGAACACTTATATTAACTAGTAAAGCCAACGAAAATCGGCAAATTTCGATCAATGAAAAAGGAACTGTTTCACAATAATAATAAAGGATTTAGTTTAGTAGAAGCTGTGCTTGCTACTGCTATTTTTGGGCTCATGGTAACGGGTATGGTGGGGGCGCTCATATATGGAAGGCAGAGCACATTTACTACGAGTACTCATGGACGGGCAGCGCTTATTGCCGAAGAAGGAATTGAGGCCGTACGAAATATGAGAGATAACTCTTTTGATAACCTAGAAAATGGCACACATGGACTGACGGTGTCAGGGACAAATTGGATATTTTCTGGGAGTAGTGATCTTACCGATAATTACACCAGACAAATATTCATTGACTCTATCGATAGCAATACAAAAATTGTTACCACCACGGTTACGTGGCAGGCAACACCGCAAAGCAATCGTATGATAACCCTCGTGACTCGTTTTACCAATTGGATACGGCTTATTACACAAGCGCAAATATTTTTTGCAGATACCAGTGGTGCGTTAATTGGTAGGCCTGGAAATAAAGAATTACAAGGAGTAACAGTTGAAAATCAAGGAGAATTTGATATTACCATAGATAAAATGGCTGTATCATGGACAGACGGGGGACTACAGATAAAAGACATTGATATAAACGGAAGTAGTGTATGGAGTTGGAATGGAGCAGGTTCTCCCGCGGGTAAACAAAATTCTGGAACAGAAATTGATATCGTCGATGTCACCTTAAGTCAAGGATCAGGAGTGATTCCTATAGATTTTTTTGGGTTTGATGGGGATACAACAGGAAATACCTTTGACGTTCTGTTTTCATTTTCTGATGGGTCAACTACCACGGTAAATATTGTGCCTGGTGCAGGAGATACAACTCCTCCAGATGCTATTTCAAACTTTGCGGCAAGTAATCCGAGTGCAACTACTATCGATTTGGCATGGACAGCACCTGGAGACGATGGCGCAAGTGGAACCGCCTCTTCATACGATATTCGGTACTCAACGAGTCTTATCTCAGAAGCAAGTTGGGCGTCAGCAACACAAGTGTTAGGAGAACCCGTGCCAAGTGTCGCTGGGTCAAGTGAAACATTTACCGTCAGTGGATTAACTGCTAATACCACGTACTACTTTGCTATTAAAACCGACGATGAAGTACCAAACACCTCAGCAATATCAAACATTCCAAATAGTACTACCTTGACTACATCAGACACGACGCCCCCCTCAGCGATCAGCGATTTTGCGGCAAGCAATCCGAGCCAGACGAGTATAGATTTGGCGTGGACGTCTCCAGGGGATGATGCCGGGGTGGGTACAGCAGCGGCATATGATATACGGTATTCAACGAGTTTAATTTCAGAGGCGAATTGGGCATCAGCGACGCAAGTGATAGGGGAGCCTGTACCAAGTATCGCTGGATCAAGTGAGAGCGTTACCGTAAGTTCACTCACAGCAAACACGACGTATTACTTTGCGATAAAGACGAGCGATGAAGTACCAAATACGTCAGCGATATCCAATATTCCAAGTGCCACAACGTTAGCTCTAGGGACAGAGGCAAGTAATTTGGTTGTAGATACTACAAGTGTGGTAGTTGGAGGAGGCAGTAAAACATTGCAGGGGATAACCCTTGAAAACACCGGAGCCAGTAATATAACGATCACAGAGATGACCGTTAGTTGGACAGGTGGAGCAAGTGGAAATAAGATGAAAACGATAACAATAGATGGAACCCAAGTATTTTCAGGAAACAGTAATTCAGGATCAATCACAAATATCACCGATACACTTCTTGCCACAGGAGGTGGTGTAATTCCATTAGATAGTATTACCTTCAGTAAGAATATTCCAGGAACAACATTTGATATTCTCTTTACCATGAGCGATGCTTCTACCAAAAATGTAACAGGAATAACGCCATAATATATGAAGCACTTTTCTTCCAAAGGATTTACCCTACTTGAGCTATTGTTGTATTTGGGAATCACGGCCACCATGATTACGGTTATTATGGCTTTCGCTGGCATGATGATAGAAGGAAGAGTAAAACAACAATCAATCGCCGAGGTGGAGGGACAGGGTTCACAAATTGTTGAGTATATGTCACAAATTATTCGCAATGCAAAGTCTATTACCTCACCAATTACTGGCGGCAGTGGCTCAACACTCGTTCTAGAAGTATATGATGGAGCAAAAAGTCCTACCGTGTTTGATCTGAGTACGGGCACCATTCGCATAACAGAAGGAAGTAATAGCCCTATTGCTTTGAGTTCATCACTCGTAGATGCTACAAATTTATCATTTTCAAACACGACATTAGGAAGTACGAGCGGCACGATTAAAATTCAATTTGATCTAGCTAGAATAAATAATAGTGGCCGAAACGAATATGAATACAATCAAACATTTTATGGAGCAGCAACCGTTCGAGGAAAAAGTGCCAGCGGCATTGTGACTTCAACGCCGTCAGACACGACGCCCCCCTCAGCGATCAGCGATTTTGCGGCAAGCAATCCGAGCCAGACGAGTATAGATTTGGCGTGGACGTCTCCAGGGGATGATGCCGGGGTGGGTACAGCAGCGGCATATGATATACGGTATTCAACGAGTTTAATTTCAGAGGCGAATTGGGCATCAGCGACGCAAGTGATAGGGGAGCCTGTACCAAGTATCGCTGGATCAAGTGAGAGCGTTACCGTAAGTTCACTCACAGCAAACACGACGTATTACTTTGCGATAAAGACGAGCGATGAAGTACCAAATACGTCAGCGATATCCAATATTCCAAGTGCCACAACGTTAGCTCTAGGGACAGAGGCAAGTAATTTGGTTGTAGATACTACAAGTGTGGTAGTTGGAGGAGGCAGTAAAACATTGCAGGGGATAACCCTTGAAAACACCGGAGCCAGTAATATAACGATCACAGAGATGACCGTTAGTTGGACAGGTGGAGCAAGTGGAAATAAGATGAAAACGATAACAATAGATGGAACCCAAGTATTTTCAGGAAACAGTAATTCAGGATCAATCACAAATATCACCGATACACTTCTTGCCACAGGAGGTGGTGTAATTCCATTAGATAGTATTACCTTCAGTAAGAATATTCCAGGAACAACATTTGATATTCTCTTTACCATGAGCGATGCTTCTACCAAAAATGTAACAGGAATAACGCCATAGTGTTATGAAAAAGAATACACAGCACAATCAACAAGGCTACGTGATTCTTATTACGATTCTTATTATTGGTGCAGTTTCGGCTACAATTGCCATATCGTTGTTATTATTAAGTATCCAGGCAAGTAAAAATGCTAGGGTAAAGGAACTTTCAATTATTGCACGAGTATATGCGGATACCTGCGCTGAATCTGCTCTTCAAGAAATACGGGATAGTACCCCGTTCACAGGAACACAAACACTCACCTTCAGTGAAGGAGAATGTACCTATACGGTGACCAGTGGTGGCGGACAAAATAGAACAGTCATGGCGTCAAGTACAGTGGATACAATTATTAGAAGGGTAGAAGTATCTATTGATAAAATTAATCCACAGATAAACATCATTTCTTGGCAAGAAGTTTCGTCCTTTTAAGAGATGTGATATACTATAAAATATATGAATAAAATATCTAAAAGAGAAAAAAAGTTATTAACAGTAAATATAGGGTTATTAGTTATATTTTTCATACTACTATTGTTCCCTACAATAGTTAATTCAATAAAATCGTTCATATGATGAAGACAGTCCGTAATCAAAAAGGGTTTACATTATTGGAAATTTTGCTTGTTGTTGCTGCTATCGGAATTTTGGCTGGGATTGTGATCATTGCTATAAATCCAAGTAAACAACTTGGTGATACAAATAATGCCCAAAGACAAATTGACACAAACACCATTATCAATGCGATATATCAATATGCGTTAGATAACAATGGATCATTCCCAGCAAGCATTGATAGTGTTGTTGGAACTTCTCAAGTATTGGGAACAGCAGGTACTGGATGTGATAGTGTATGTGGGGCCACCACAACAGTGGCAGCTTGTCTTGATTTGAGTGATGTGTTAGTTCCTACCTACATTGTAGGTATACCAACGGACCCCCAAGGTGCTGCATCAAGTACAGATTATTATATAAATAAAGGAGACAACAATAGACTCACAGTAGGCGCATGTAATCCACAAGAAAGTGCTGTTATCGAAGTTACAAGATAACATGATTTGTATTTGTTTGAATCTACTGTGAATGTAATCGTTCGTGCAGAAGAGAGAAATAAAAATTTTACTGGATAGTAAAAGAGTCCTTTCCTACAAATACAATGAGAGAAAGTACATAAAGAGATAAAGAACAGGCAGATAATATACAAATCTGTCTTTCTTTTTTATACGTATGCCTGTAAAAAAAGAGAACACGAGAAATAAAAAAACAAAAAGTACTATAGCTCAAACTGAATGTAAAGGACGATGTCAGATATTCAAAAGAGCACTTGATGTTGCGATAACAGGTAGTATTGTTTTTGATACCAAAGGAAAAGTCATCTTTATAAACAGTTATATCACAGACATTTTGAAATACAAGCCAAAAGAATTATTATCAAAAAAGTTCACGAGTATCGTACCAAAAGAGGAAAAAGAACAGGTTGTTCCTCTTCCAACGGTGATAAAAAAATTAAAAAAACAATCGGTGTTAGAATCGCATATAATAATTAGTGATAAAAAAAAACAACTACATAGATTTCAAATTGTATATAGAAAGCAAAAACAGGATACATCGTATATCATAATAGCCTCCGTAGTTGATATAACAAAGCAATGGGAATTACAAAAAGTACTTCAAGAAACAAACAATAATCTCGAAACATTCGTAAATAGTTTACATGAAGGAGTACTCATTTATAATGAAAAGGGGGTCATTATTTATGCAAATGTTTCAGCTACACAAATATTAGCAGTATCAAAAAAAGAGCTTATTGGGAAAAAATGGCTAGATGCTTCATGGAAATTTATACGAGAAGATGAAACGCCATTTCCAAGAGAAAAATGTCCCATGCAAAAAAGTCAAGAAACAGGGAAAAGTCAAACAAACGTAATCATGGGAATATACAGAAAAAAGGGACTCATCTGGATAGAAATAAATACGACAGTATATAACGTAGAGGGAAAAAAACATATTGCCACGGTATTTCGAAATATTACAAAAGAATTGATAGTACAAAAAGAAATCGACCAAGAAAAACAAAAATTTGAAAAAGCATTTAATAATTCACCTATCGGCATGGCAATTGTATCGTTAGAAGGAACATGGATTGACGTCAACAAAAAAATAGAGCAAACACTGGGATATTCAAAAAAAGAATTAATGAAAAAAACATTTCAAGATGTTACCTATAAAGATGATTTACAGAAAGATCTTAATTTAATGCAAGAAACAATAGGGGGCAAGAGAGATACCTATGAAATAGAAAAAAGATATATTCATAAAAATAAAAGTATCATCTGGGCATCATTGCATGTTTCAATTATAAGAGACTCTGCAGGTACCCCCAAATATTTCATTTCACAAATTATTGACATTACTGATAAAAAAAATAAAGAACGAGAGTTAGAAGAAAAAATGCAAGAGGCAGAGAGATTCAATGAATTCATGGTAGGAAGAGAGTTAAAAATGGTAGAATTAAAAGAACGAATAGCCGCACTAGAAGATACGATAAAAAAAAGAACATATAAACAAAAGAACATATAAACAAATATGAAAAAAGGAGTCATATACATAATTTCTCTTATTGTCATATTCATTGCTTTTGTAATGAACCGCTATATCCCGATATGGTATGGTTCGTTACCGCAACAAGTAACCTACGATGCGGAAATTATTTCAACGGATAATTTTTATAATGAACAAACACAATCCTATGAGGGGGAACAACAATCAGTAACGAGTTATAACTATCATATTGTAGATGAGACTCCAAATGCCTATATTGTTGAAAATACCTTTGATGTACGAACCATAGAAGGAAAAATAATTATTGCCCTATCGCGCAAATATGGTGTAGACAAAAAAACAGGAAAACATATCATGAGTCTTGGTGATAAACCAAGAGAAGGATACCTATTTGCTCCCAAAAATTTGCATGAAGGGGAAGCATACACCTATTGGCATATAAATTATGAAGCACCGGCAAAATTATCATTTCTTAAAAAAGAAGAAATACAAGGGCTCCCTGTATTTGTGTATCGGACTCACTATGAAGGATATACTATTGAACAAACAGATGATCTGACATATCTTCCTGGAGTTCCTGAATCTCGTCAAATAATTTTGGAACCGGAATTAACCGTATGGGTAGAGCCAATTACAGGTACCGTCATCGCGTATGAAGACAACACAACGGCCTATTACTATGATCGCCAATCAGGAAAAAAACTCTATCCGTGGAATCATTTTCATAATAAATATACCAAAGCAAGCATAAATAAGCATGTTAATATCGCAAAAAAACGATTATTTTTTCTTATAACATGTACAAAGGTAATTCCTGTAGTACTGATCATAGTTGCATTACTTATACTCATGCCGATAAAAAGAAAGAACATAAAAATCCTGTTTGGTCTAATTGCCATAATATTGATGGGGGTATATATTGTATCCATTTACTACATCTCAGATAAAAAAGATCCAGTTATTATTGGTATTGCTCGATGGGTTGATAACGTAAATCAAAATAAAAATATTGAAAATTTTAAACAAGGAATTATTAATAGTGATCTTGTAGAAGGAAAAGATGTTCTTTTTTTAGAAGAACCAAGTTCAGATGCTGATAGTGCTCAGCATAGAAAAACGATACAATCATATCTCAACCAACATGCAGACATGATTTACTCACTCACGACCCCTGGAACACTCATCGTTCAAGAAGAAGTGAAAGGGAACATTCCTATTATATTTTCAGTAGTAATTTATCCAGAAGAATCAGGAGTAGTGAAGTCACTAACAAATTCAGGAAACAACACGGTGGGAACAAGAAATTGGGTTTCAGGTGATACACAAATGAATTTCTTTTTAGAAATATTCCCAAATATGACTTCAATGGTATTCGTTCAAAGGACAAATGAATCAAATTCTAATATTCAATTTGAAGAATTTTCTTCTGTTGGTGCTCGCAAGCATATTGCCATAACTCAACTTCAAGCGAAAGATAAACAAGAATTACAAACAGTGGTTAACAATACAGATTTTTCAATATTTGATGCTCTGTACCTTGCCTGTGACACGCTTATTCAAGGACAATCTGCGAATGAAATAATTATAAAAAAAGCGAAAGAACAACATGTTCCCGTATTCAGTTGCGCAAAAACAGGGGTAGAAAAAGGCGCTCTCGCTGGAGTTATCCCAAATGTAGAAAAATTGGGAACAATCTTTGCAAAACAAGCCATACAAATAATAAATGGAGTAAATCCAACGACATTAGCAACGATTGGAAATCCTTTCCCTGTACAGCTTATCAATGTAAATACCTTTCATGAATTACACATTGATATTCCTCAAACAGTAGAGTTAGAAAGTATAACATTGTAATATATATATGAGACATCTTATACGAGTTATTGCTATAGGTATAAGTATCATCGGAGTACTCAGAATGATGGGTTTTGTATTTGGAATACAACCAGTACAAAGTCTATTTCCACAGTTTGGTCCCAGAATATTTATTACAGCAGTAGCATTTACTTGCAGTGGTATTATTCTTTATGCAATTGTGCAAAAAAAAATAAAAACAGTACAAGGTGAAATAGATATCCTCATCGTTGCATTATCTTTTGTATTGATGCTTATTGTGGGCATAGTTTTTATGTCTTCTCTCTTTCATGTAAATACAGGAATAGAAAGATTATTTCTTGGGGAAACAATGAATAGTATTCAAGCCGTCAGTCAAGAACCATCAGAAATTGGTACGAATATAAATTTTTTATGTATTATCCTCATTGGATTATTTGATGTACAAGGGAAAAAAAGAAGCTTATGTATTATTTGTTCAGGAATAATAATTGGTATATCAATTATTGCTCTTGTTGGGTATAGTACAGCAATACCGGCACTCTATTATGATATAAACGGAATTAGCACTAAAATGAATATTCCCGTAGCAGTGGTATTTATTCTGTTGGGCGGATCATTTTTATATACAAGTATCACGATGAAAGAATATAAAAATCATATGTTTACAAGCAAATTGATATGAAATTAAAGCAACGCACAAGCCTCTATTTTTTTGTCGTCGCATTGATCCCCACATTTTTTTTGGGAATTATTTCATTTAAAATAAGTGAACGGGTTCTTTTAATACAAACAGTAGATTTTCTTAAGAGAGTGTCCGAAATTCAAAAACAACGTATTATTGATATTGCTACTCAACAAATTACACAGGTACAATTATTTACATCAAGAAATCAGTTACGACAACTGTTACGAGATAACGGGCAATTTCAAGAAGAAACAAACCTAGAAACAATAATTATTGATGCAAAAAATAGCGTATCATTTCTTGATTCGATTTCCATTATTTCCCTTACGGGAGAAACGATTGCTTCAACAAAGCCTTCATACAAACAAACTATATTGCTTACCCCAGAACAACAAAAACAAGCAATGATGACTTTTACTATTGTTGATGTAAGAAAAAATGAAAAAAATATTCCGATAGTGCAAGTAACGGGACCAATTATTGACAATGGAACCGTCATTGGTATAGTAAACGCCGAGTTTTTTGCAACAGCCTTAAATAAGGTCGTATCTGACTATGAAAGTATTGGTGACACCGGAGATATAACACTTGCAAAAATGACCGATTATGGGGATGCTATTTTTATCACCCCTCTTAGACACGATACCCAAGCCGCACTAGATTTTATTGTAAAAAAGGAACAAACAGATAGTCCCATCATTTCTGCCTTATATGACAAGGAAACAGTTGTTCATATAGAAGAAAATACTATAGATTATCGAGGAAAACCAGTCATTGCCGTATCAACATTTATTCCTGGACTCAACTGGGGACTCGTGGTAAAACAAGATAGATCTGAAATAGTTGCCCAACTAGATGATTTAAAAAAATCTATTGCCTTGGTGAGTATATTGATTGCCATAATCATCATTATTGTATCATCAATAGTATCAAAAATTTTCACCAAACCCATTGAGATACTCAAACAATTTGCCCAAAAAATAACGAAGCAATCATTTCATGAACGACTTCCTGTTACCTCAGATGATGAGTTGGGAGAACTTGCCAAAGCGCTCAATGAAATGGCAGAAAACTTGTCAGAATTTTATAAATCATTAGAACAACAAGTAAGAGAAAAAACGCAGGAATTAGAGAGCATAGTACAAATAGAAGAAATACAAAATAAAAAGTTAATAGATAACAAAACAGCCATGATAAACCTCATGGAAGATTTAAGCGAAGAAAAAGTAAAAATTTTAGAGGAAAAAACAAAAATTGAAATTATACTAAAAAGTATTACTGATGGTATTCTCGTAACAGATAAAACGGGGAAAGTGGTAATAATAAATACTGCCATCGAAAAATTACTCCAACAGCCTGCAAAAAACATAATAGGGGAAAAAGTAACGAACCTTTTTGTATTAATCAATAAAAATAAACAAAAAATTAAAAAATTTGAACGGCCAATAGTGAAGGTACTCACAAGTGGCAAAAATATAGAAATTGGGATACAAGATGGAGTTAATATCGTAGTGGGAAAAAATAAAAAAAATATTCCTTCTGTTATTACCGTTAGCCCCTTAATTCAACATACACAAATAGTGGGAGCTATTATGGTAATCAGAGATGTAACAAAAGAGATGGAAGTGGATGTCGCCAAAACAGAATTTGTATCGCTTGCATCTCATCAGTTGCGTACACCACTTTCCACCATTAATTGGTATTCAGAAATGCTGCTTGCTGGAGATGTGGGAAGATTAAAACCAGAGCAACAAGAATATGTAGAAGAAGTGTATCATGGAAATCAACGAATGGTAGCATTAGTAAATGCATTGCTTAATGTTTCTCGAATAGAAATGGGGACATTTTCAATAGAGCCTGAAAATGCCAATATTATTCATATACTCAATGATGCTATTGATGATGTACTTCCTCAAATTCAAAACAAAAAAATAGATATACAACGGTATGTCCCAAAAAATATGCCAATGTTAAAAGTAGACAAAGGACTTGTCTTTATTATTTTCCAAAACCTTATTAGCAATGCAGTAAAATATACACCAGATAAAGGAACGGTAAAAATTTTTGTAAATATTAATAAAAGCAAAAAGGAAATAAATATTAAAGTATCAGATACAGGATATGGTATTCCAAAAGAACAACAAAAATACATATTTACCAAATTATTTCGAGCCGATAATGTAAAACAATTAGACACCGTAGGAACTGGTTTGGGATTATATATGGCAAAATCTATTGTTGATCATATTGATGGAAAAATATGGTTTGAATCAAAAATAAAGAAAGGAACAACGTTTTATGTCGTACTTCCTCTTGAAGGAATGAAAAAAAAGGAGGGAACACGCAGGCTGGAGGTTGGATAGTTTTGTCTGTTGCTAAATAATCAAAAATAGGGCATTATATATTTTATACAATATACGCTATTTCTTATGAAAGACACGAACACTATACTCATCATTGAAGATGAAACATCACTTCTTGACGCATTGTCAGACAAATGTAAAAAAGAAGGATACAGGGTATTGACAGCAAAAAATGGAAAAAACGGATTATCGCTAGCGTTAGAACACCATCCAGACGTTATTTTGCTTGATATTGTTATGCCAATTATGGATGGAATATCCTTTTTGGAAGAAATAAGAAAAGATCCGTGGGGAAAAACAGCGTCAATCATTATTCTCACAAATCTTACTGGTTCAGAAGAAGTAAGCAAATCTACCGGAGCAGGGGTTTATGATTATTTGGTAAAGTCAGATTGGTCATTAAAAGATGTAATAATCAAAAAAGAAGAAAAAAAAGGAAAAAAAAATAAAAAATAATAGTGGAGTAATAACATTAAACAAAAGCGCTTAATTAAGCGCTTTTGTTTAATGTTATTGACTTTATAAAATAAAGTGCTATATTATGTTAAGTCTAAAATTGGCATATGAATATACTACAAAATTCCCAATATCAAAAAATACTCTCTCATGGCATGAAAATGCTAGGGGATGCCTGGATTCTTTTAATTATTGATCAACTACGGAAAAAAGAAAAAAGATTTTCTCAGATAGAAAAGGAAATTCTCAACATTAATCCCGTTACGTTAACTAAGCGATTAAAAAAAATGGAGCAATGTCATCTTATAGAAAGAGACGAACAAGCCAAACAAACCGTTTATTACCGCCTTACAGAAAGAGGACAAGAACTTTTGCCCATCATTGATAGCATTGAAGCATATATTCATAAACATGTGCAGGCAGAAGATTGTATCTGCAAAAAAGATCAATAATATATATACATATGAAGCAAAAATTATTACATTTTTTTCATCAAAAGAAAACACTCTGGCAAGATCCTAAAAAACGTATCATCCTGATCATCGTGGTATTTGTGCTTGGTATATTTTCGTATCGCATTGCTCAGGGGATATTTTCAGGAAATGGGGATACTCAACAAAAGAAAAATAAAGAAGTAACCGTACAATCAGTAAAAGAGTTAGCCGTAAAATCACAAACCATTCAAGCAACAGGAGTAGTGGAATCTGTCGATCAGGTAGAACTCAAAAGTGAAGTCTCAGCAAAAATTTCAAAAATAAATGTCACTCTCGGACAACAAATAAAACACGGACAAACAATTGCCACCTTTTATAATAAAGATGTCTACGCTAGTAGACAAGATGCCTCCGCCCGTGTTCTCGCTTCACAAGCAACGCTAGATCAGTTTCAGGCAACACTTGATGCACAGGAGTCACGATTGAAAGAATTGCAAAAAGGACCACGAAAGGAAGAACTCGCTATTTCTCAAACCGCCGTAACTAACGCTCAGTTGAGTCTTAATGAAGCAAATAATAATGTTGCTATTATTCAAGATAAGGTACAAGAAGATCTTGATACGACGCTTTCCTCTAGTGTTTCTGTACTGAGACAATCAGTACAAACTGCGGTAGATACTTTATATAATGCATCAAATATTCAATATAGTTATTTTGTTGGCTCAACCCAAGAAGCCAGTAGTATTAAATTGGCAAAAGAAAAAGCCATTCGCATACTACTAGGACAAGCAAATGCCGGAGACTGGCTTACTCAATATATTGCTGAGCTAAATGGTGGAATAAAGGGCTATTTAGATAGTATTGCCTTTAGTCCAACAGTAGACACGGTTCTTGATCGTGAGGGAGAAGTCCTTCTTGGAATTCAAGCAACAATGGAGTTATATAATAGTATACCGTTGGTAGAGAAAATGTCAGATAGTGACATTGCGTTAATTGCTACAGAAAAAGCACGATTGCAGTCAGCGTTTACCGCAGCCATGGCAGCCGTGAATGCTATTGAAACGCAGGTAACAACAAATAAATCATCAATCCAAAATGCAAATACGGCTCTTGTAAATGCACAAAACGCATTAGAAACGACACAAAAACAACTGCAGCTCGTACAAGCAGGGGCATCACAAGAACAAATTGATGCACAAGTTTCTGCCGTAAAACAAGCACAAGCAAACGTGAGAGCACAACAAGCACAACTGCTTAGTGCCCGAGCCTCTGTAAGTTTAGCAAGCGCGCAAGTAGATAAAACAATTATAAAAAGTCCTATTTCCGGACGTATCGCCACATTACCAATTAGGAGAGATGAACTGGTGTCACCAGGAAGTGTGATTGCTTCGGTTATAAATAATAACGCACTCCAAATAAAAACGTTTATCGACAGCAGTCAATTACCGATTGTTTCTGTGAATCAAGAAGCACGAATTAATAATGTTGCTACTGGAACCATTAGCTTTATTTCTCCCGCGATTGATCCTACCACAGGGAAAGTGGAAATAATTATTGTGGTTGATAATAGCGTAGAAACACCACTTGTTGTTGGACAATATGTTGATGTAACTATTACTTCAACCAACACTGATATACAAGCAATACAAGCCGTCCTTCCACTTCAATCAGTATATATTACCGAAAATGGAACATACGTATTTACGGTAAATAACGAACACATCGTAGAACAACATGATGTTGTCCTTGGGCGAGTGCGTGGAAAAGAAGTAGAAATTATCCAAGGATTAGAAAATATTACAGACATTATTCCTTCAGTTCGTGACCTTGAAGCAGGAATGAAAGTAACCGTAAAATAGGAAAACAAACAACACTATGGAATCGCAAAAAAGAACGATCTGGGATTTTTTCATAAAAAACAGTAAATTCACTGGAATTATTGTTCTCACCGCCATGCTGTTTGGGGCTATTGCCGCTACACAAATGCCAAAGGAATCGCAACCAGAAGTAGTGATTCCTATTGGTGTGGTGAGTACCGTATTTCCAGGAGCTTCTGTTGTAGATGTGGAAGAACTCGTTACCAACGTTATTGAAGATAAAATAACAAGTTTAGATGAAGTAAAAAAAATTACCTCTGTCTCACGAAGAGGAGTTTCAGCTATTACCGTAGAATTTTTGGCTTCAGCAGATAGCGATAAAAAAATAAATGAACTAAAAGACCTTATTTCTGAAGTACAAGTTGATCTTCCAGAAGATGCTACCGATCCATTTGTACAGCAAGTAAGTTTAGATGATGCGCCGTTTCTTACTCTTGCTGTAAGTGGACCATTTGATTTGCCACAAGTAAAACTCTACGCTGAAGAAATAAAAGATGAAATTGAACGAACGGCAGGTGTATCCACTGTACAGATATTTGGTGGGCAAGAACGACAAGTTGAAGTTATTGTAAACAAAGCAAAATTGCATGATTTTGGGTTGAGCGTGGTAAATGTTACCCAAGCAATAGAACGAGCAAACAGTGATGTCCCTATTGGAAGTATCATTACGGCAGAAGAAGAATTTACCTTGCGTTTTTCTGGACGAATTAACTCAATAGACGACATTAAAGATATTCCCATCACGAGCATAAATAATACGCCCGTATTTGTGCGTGATGTTGCTACCATTATTGATACCTATACCGAATCAAATAAACTCGTGAGACTCAGCACCGAGGGGAATGCCTCAGATTCTGCCGTGACCATTCGTGTGTTCAAAAATTCAGGAAGTGGGGGAGACGTCACAAAAATTGCCAAAAACATTTTTGCACAAGTGGAAACGCTAAAACAAGAAAAACTCCCAGAGAGCCTTACTGTCATTTCTATTGAAAATCTCGCCGAACAGATTGATGACGATCTTTCCAGCCTAACAAAAAATGCCGTTGCTACCGTTATTATTGTCACAATCCTTCTTGCGTTACTGCTGGGGTGGCGTGAAGCTATCCTAGCAGCAATATCCATTCCACTGTCGTTCATGATGACGTTCATTATTCTTTTTTATGCGGGCTACACAATAAACTTCATGACACTATTTTCCCTTATTTTATCGTTAGGAATATTGGTAGACAGTACCATTGTTATCAATGAAAGCCTCAACAAACAGATGAAAAAGGAGCATGATCCTGAAGAAGCAGCAAAAAAATCAATACGTGAATTACAGTTTCCATTAATTGCGGGGACACTCACCACGGTGTTTGCCTTTGTCCCAATGTTGCTTACCAGTGGTATCCTTGGGCAATTTATCAAAAGTATTCCCATAACCGTAAGTGCCGTATTAATGTCCTCACTATTTGTTGCCCTTGGCGTTATTACAACACTGTCAGTGGTTTTAACAAAATATGACCAAAAGCGAGTGGATAAAAAGAAAAACAGAAAAGCACAAGAAGAAAAATATTTTACAAAGCTTTTTATCGCGCAACGAGAAGGATATCGAGAGTATCTCAAAGGATTGTTACACAATCGAAAGAAACAGGTAAAAATTACCATATGGCTTATCATTGCCATGATTGGTGCATACGCCTTGCCAATAACAGGAGTACTCAAGGCAGAACTTTTTCCACCAGCAGATCAAACAAGTTTTAGCATAGATATCCAAAATGCATTTGGAACACCGCTTACAAAGACCATGGAAGATCTTCAAGAACTTGAAACAGAACTTCGTAACGATGATAGAATACAATCACTCGTACTCAATGCCGGATTTAGCGCCAGCTTGGGGAGTGCTGCAGGTGGGGGAGAAGGCGCACATCTAGGATATATCATGGTAAATCTCAAAGATAAAGGGAAAGAGAGAAAACAAAAAAGTTTCGAAATTGTAGATGAATACCAACAAAAATTTAATCAAGAACAAAGTAAACCAATATCCGTTACACAATCAGGATATGGACCAGGGAGTGGAGCTCCCGTAGAGGTAACCATTGCAGGAGATGATCTTGCTATTTTGGATAGTCTCGCTCAAACACTAAAAGAAAAAATAGAAAACATTCAGGGAACCCAAAATGTCAAAACGTCAGTCGTTCAAACAAATGGACAATTTGTTATCAACGTAAATAGAGGAAAAGCCTCACAATACGGAGTAAGCACCGCGGATATTGCCATCACGCTCCGAAACGCCATTACGGGATTAGATGCCACAAAAATTCAAGAACAAGGAGAAGATATTAATGTTCTCGTTCGCACCGGGCTTCAAGCAAATGCAGCACTTCCAGAAACAAATAGACGTATCACAGACATTGCCACCATTGAGGGATTATCATTAGTCACTCCACGTGGAGAAATCCCGCTTTCATCTGTTGTTGATATTTCATTAGAAAACAATAGATCAGCCATCCAACACGAAAATGGCAATCGGGTAGTAAAAGTAACCAGTTATATTACGAGCGACGTTTCTGCCGGAGAAATATTTACACAAGTCGAGAAAATTCTTGCCGACACAGAAATCCCAGAAGGATATATTGTTAGCACTGGCGGAGAAGATGAAGACACGGCACAGTCTCTCCAGGACATGTTTCGTGCCATGATTCTTGCCGTTATTTTAATTGCCGCCTTGCTAGTGTTGCAGTTTAAGTCTTTCCGTCAATCGTTGATTATTCTCATGACCATTCCACTTGCGCTCATTGGTGTATTCCCAGGACTTTTGCTGCTTAATTTGCCTCTCAGTTTTCCTGGAATGATTGGAATTGTTGCTCTCGCTGGAATTGTGGTAAATAATGCCATTATTCTAATTGATAAGATTAATACAAATAGAAACGATGGCATGACTATGGACGATGCCATTGTAGACGCAGGAGCCTCACGATTTGAACCAATTATTCTTACCACTATCACTACCCTTAGTGGACTATTGCCACTTGCCCTAACCGAACCAATTTGGTCATCACTCGGCTTTGCCATTATCTTTGGGTTGTTATTTTCAACAATTCTTACCCTTATTGTTATTCCATTGCTCTATAAAAAGTTCTATCGTAAAGAACTCGCAAAAGAATCAAGTGTTGCTGTATAAGGCGCACTTGATTTTTTCTTCAAAATCACGTACTATCTATGACGATAGTACAAATGGGCGAGTCGTATAGTGGTAGTACAGGGGTCTCCAAAACCTCTTGCGGGGGTTCGATTCCCTCCTCGCCTGCTCAGGAAAACACTGCTAAGTTAAGCAGTGTTTTTCTTTACCTGCCGCTGGAATAGGAGTATTCCAAAATTAGTGGTACCCTCATATAAGGGGTAGACTGGGTATTGAGATAATCGTTTATGTAGGATTACTCGATCAAAACAAAAAAGTACGTGAATTTTATAAAAAGGCGGGATACATGGATCGGATAGTTACATTAATGAAGGAAATTTCTTAGAGTCAGTTAGAAACGGTCACTTTTTTGAGGATAGTCCAACATCAGCTACGATGTTCTACTGTTCTTAAAATATTGCTAGATGTAGCAGTATTTTGTATTCTACTGATATTATTTTGTGATAGTGGAGAGATACAATAATTAATAACTATGTTTATGAATAAACCAAGAAGTACACCATCTTCAAATAAAACAGGAATAAAACATAGTCTTATAATTATCATTATTGTCGTTGTGAGTAGTATTGTGCTCGTGCTAGGAATATTAAGCTGGCAAAAAAGAGGCTCTATTCGTGAGATAGAAAATTCAACACAAGAAAAAAACACATCTCTACAAAATAACGATGATGATTTAAATTCAAAAAGAGAGGAAGTACAAACAGGTGCACTAGCAGAAATGAATCAAGAAAAAATTAATGAACTAGCAACGCTTGTTGGAATACCATTGTCTCTACCAACTTCTGGAGAATTGGTAAAAAGTCGTGAAGTATTTATTGATGGGACCTCATCTACAGAAATTTATTTAGATCATATAAACGATGCGGGGATAGTATTGGCACACGCATTTTTTACCGGAAGTAATAATACACCACCACAACTAATATTATTTTATCAGTTAACCAGTCAAAGTTTAGAATGGAAATTTGGAAAAAATGACCAACAAACACTAGCAACAAAACCAACTGCCCCTTGGTTGAATTTTGTTGAATTTGCTGGCAAGGATATTGTTGATTTGACGTTGAATGGGGAAGAGTTACATATATTAGATACACCTATCCATTATGAAGATGGAAGGCTTGGTAGTTTTCAGGACGACGTAGATTTTCAATTACAAAGTTTTTCAGAAGGAACACTGCAGGTAAAAGATAAGAAATTTTTGATAAATTTTGAACAGAATACGGTAAAAGAAGAAGTGATTGAACCATATCAAGAATTAACAATTGATACACCAGAAGGGTCTGTGAAAGTATCATTACAAGAACTCGGGATAAAAAATAGATATACACCATTGACAATTCAATGGTTAAATAAAGACGACGTAGTTACAAACGCACTGACAGTAAATGATACAAAATCAGATATCTGGGAGTTGGATCTGCAATCTTTGGAACAAAGTGCAGGCGGGGCATTTCTCACGTTGTCAGGACAACATGCCCATAGTTTAGAAAAAATTGATTTTGAAATAAAAATTAATAAAGATGGAATAGTCAGCGATAACATTGAAACATTTTCATACCTTGTCTCTAATGATCCATATAGTGGATTGAATTTTGTTAGTAGTTTTTGTGATGGTACAAATATGGATAGTGCGGGATATAAATCGATGCTAACCAATGAAATTAGTAAGACGAGAATCCTTCCTAAAAGTTTGACGACTGAAGAAAAAATCAAGAAAACATTGCATTTTGCTTTAAATAATAATACAGATACATTGATTGATAACCTTATTTTTGAAAATGGAATTGTCACTATGCCGGTAGAAGATGGTTGGGCGGGGGTATCAATTTTCTACTGTCGTTGGAAACCTTTTGTAGAAAAGAACTTGGAGCAATTTTCAGAGGTAAAAGAGATAAAATGGGTAACTAAAATGTAATGTTCAAAATATCTCTCGCATTATTTATAATGTCCTGCTCAAAAAAACAAGGCTTATTATAGCCTTGTTTTTTATTGACCGTTCACAGAGATACTGGTATACTTTCAAAAAAATGCTATGAAAAAGTCAAAACAAACAACTCCATTGAATAAAAAAAATTGGCTATTAATCCTACTGGGTATCATGTTGTCTCTATCACTATTGCTAAACATTATCCTTGGAAAGGGTATAGTAAAAGTTCTCAGAACGCAATTTTATACAGCCAGGTATGCAGATGTTACCATTGAAAAACTGGCGCGTTTTGGTGAGACAACATGGATATGGCGCCGTATGGGTCAAGAAAAAATCGATGGACAGTCATTGACAAATTATGTGTTAATTCACAAAGATGCGAGCGGAAAAGAAACGGTTCTTTATCAAGCAAAGCAGAATAATGTATTTGGAAGATTTTACTGGAATTTTAATGAGGGAGGGGATAGTGTTGTCATCACAGATATCGAGGGTATGGTAGAAGGATCTTTAATGACATCTGTCGCGTTCAAAAATAACCAAGAGATATTTCGGTCTTGGTATGATTCATACGGGCCATACATTCAAAACTTTACGTTTAAAACGCCACATTCATCAGAATATGAGATTACACTCAAAACAACCGAAACATGCCGTCTGACTAAGGAAAATATAGAAAATAAAGAATATGTAGTAGGAGGTGCAAACACGGAGCTATTAGGGTTAACAATAACTGCCGCAGATGATAATCAAACATTCCTTTTAGACAAGCCTCAAACAGTTCCGTGTGCAGTTATTGACGGAGTTACCAATGATCCCACTATATTGGACATCAGAGTAAATACATCAGGTATCATGGTTATGTTACCGGGCGGAACTCGTGCATTTATTTCAGAAGATAATGAAGTATTTCATGTACAATTTTCTCCTTACTAAGAGTAAATAGAAGCTCTAACTTTCTCAATAGGGCCCTCAATAGAAACGTTAAAATTTTACTGTACGGTGGAAACATCTGGTATTTTGAAGAGGGGATGTTCAGACAGATGCTCAAGAGAATACGCATAGTGCAGCAGCGTCGGCTGTTCTTTTTTTGAAACACTTTCCATATGCGTTACTTCGGGAGTTCCCTTGGTAAGCGTTCCTGCTTTATCAAAAACAATTGTATGAATAGCATGTGCTTTTTCCAATGCTTCTGCATTTTTTATTAATATTCCTTTTTTTGCCGCCTTTCCTGTCCCAACCATAACGGCCGTAGGCGTGGCAAGTCCCAATGCACAAGGACAAGCAATAATAAGAATAGTTGTCGCAATATACACTGAAAATTGTAAGATACTAATATCGGCAGCAACAATGCCTAGTCGTGGAGAAATAAAAAACCAAAAGAACGCCGCCACAAGTGCAATCACTATGACTACAGGAACAAAAATACCAGAGATGGTATTTGCCAACTTTTGGATAGGATCCGTGGTCCCTTGAGCCGCCTCTACCATCTTAATAATCTGCGCCAGCATTGTTTCTGATCCAACCCGTTGTGCACGAAATTGGAAGGTACTTGTTTTATTAATAGTTGAACCAATTACCATATTCCCAATATGCTTCTCCGCAGGAAGAGATTCTCCGGTAACCATAGATTCATCAATAGTACTTTCCCCTTGTTGAATAATCCCATCAACAGGAATTTTTTCTCCTGGGCGTACAATAAGGATATCTCCTTTTTGTACCTCACTCACAGGAATACGCATTTCAACACCATCTTTGAGTACGGTGGCTTCTTTTGCTTGAAGAGCAAACAACGCTTGTACAGCATCAGTCGTTTTCGCTTTTGCTCGTGCTTCAAGCAATCGGCCAAGGAGAATAAAAAAAACAATAAATACGGAGGCTTCAAAAAAAACATCATGCGTCACATCACCAAAGAGTTGAGGAACAAATGTTACCAAGGTAGAGAATACCCATGCCGTAAATGTTCCAAGCGCAATGAGCGTATCCATATTTGCTGCCAGTACTTTCATTGCCTGCCAACTACTGACAAAAAATTGTCGTCCTCCGACAAACAAAATGATCGTTGATACTAAAAATTGAAGAAAAAAGAGCATGTTAATAGGACTCGTGTGTTCACTAAAATTTAAAAATCCAAAAGAGGCAGGAACCATAGTTACGGCACCAATAGATACGAGTCCATGGTATGCCATAAGTAGCGCAAAGGGGATACTACTAATACCAACCCACAGGACGGTTTTTCTTAACTGAAGATATTCATGCTTTTTTAATGCCGATGCGTGGGTATGCATAGAGGCTGACCCAGACATTGAGTGATCCATCTTTTTTGCTTCAGATGGTGAGGCAAGCACAGCGTCATCCTCTTCACCTACAAGGGTATATGATCCTGCACTCGCAACAGCATCTTGAATATCGGAAAAAGACACCGTCTGTTCATTATAAGAAATGGTCATCGTTTCACTCGCATAATTTACCGTAACAGAAGAGACGCCTTCGAGTTTCCCAACCATGCGTTCAATGAGTTGTTTGCATGACGCACAATGCATGCCAACAATAGGATATTGTTCTTGTTTCATAAAGAGAAATTAAAAAATCAAAGACAATACGTAAAAATGACTATATTGCTATATGTACATCCTATCACCATCATGTCTACGACACACAATTGGTTTTGAATAGAAAAATACAAAAATATAGTTTTTGGAGAATAGGGACGTTGTTTATTAAACAAGGAGAATAAAATAAATTTATCCACAAAAATAAGCATTTTTTTAAAGACATTGTGAAAAAAAATGGAAAACAGCGATATTTATAAAAAATTCGTTTGACACAAAAAGAAAAAACATGAGTATATACCCTACCAATATAAAAAAATTTGCTATGAAATGCCTTCGATCATATATATATCACTCAATAGTACTGTTCGCTTGTATTTTCGTTTCTAGTGTAATATTTACACAAAAAGTGCACGCCACCACTATACATACCATTGGAAATTTAACTATTGATCAAAACATTAGTGATACGGCACAAAGCATTGATGAAAAATTCAATCCAACACCAAATCTACAAACAGGAGCATTTCAATATGGGTATCAATTTTATACTCCTCCAGGACGTGCAGGACTCACCCCAAGTGTTTCATTATCATACTCAAGTCAAGGCGCTGAACGGATAAACATGGTTGGAGAAGGATGGAATCTCGGAATCCCATACATTCAACGTTCATCACAGTATGGAAATAACACGTTGTATCAATCAGGATATAACGAATTTATTTCTTCTATAGATGGAGAGCTATTACAGGTAAGCGGAAATACCACTACCGGAGTAGGAGAATACCGCTCAACACAAGAACAAGGGGCGTTTGTGTCATATACATTCACCGAGGACAACCAGTGGCTGGTAGTTGATCAAATAGGGAATAGACAGACATACGGACAACAAGCAACAGCAAGACAAGAAAATGGGGGAAAAACGTACTCATGGTATATAGAAGAACTACAAGACACAAATGGGAATACAATAAATTATACCTATGTCAATGAGGATGGTGTTGTATACGTAGAGAGTATTAAATATGGATCACAAAATATCAGTAATCATCCATTTGAAATACGTTTTTTGTGGGAAGAAAAATTATTAACATATCAAGAAGAAAAATATTATCCGCAATTCTTAGTAAAAGGAACATATCGTCTTGCAAAAGTACAAACATACGTTGATGGAACAAAGATTCGTGAGTTTGCACTAGAGTACAATGATACCGACGCAGTCTTTTACCTTCATTCAATCACCGAATCTGGATTCAATAAACGAGGAGAACAAGAAACCAAGCCTCCCGTTCTGTTTGATTACGACGTAGAAGGAGAGTTTAATTCTCCCACTCATGCAGAAGAAAATGTGTTTGGTAGCCAAGTTACTTTTGGTGATTTTAATGGAGATGCCATTGTTGACGCGATAAAAACAGATCAAGACACTGCGGTAAAAGTGAATATAAATAAAGGGCATCAACTGGATCTCCCTGAGAGTGAATTACAAACAATGTTCAATGGGGATGTCGATTTTAAAGACGTGGTTATTCTAGATATCAATGGCGATGGAACAGATGATATTATTGGCATCATCAATAACACCCAAAGCGTAACAGCTTCAATAGTAAAAAATGGGCAAATAGTAAGTTCCTGGTCATGGTCCACAGGAGTTTCCGTAGATGGGAGGTATACTCTTGATTTTCAAGATATGAATGGAGACGGATTGTCTGATGTATTAGCAATTACCAATGATGCTCTTTCTTCACAAAAAGCTGTAATTGACGTTTATTTCAATAACGGCAATGGATTTGATACACAATCCTCTATACATTTTTATAATGTCCCTGCATTTTCATCTTATGGAGATGTAAATTCTGATGGTCTTGTTGATTATATCTATTACAGTGAAAATCATAGTGAGACAAAAACCATAAACGCACAACTGGCTACCAGACCAGGGGTATTTAATGGTCCCATCGTATCATACGATTTAGAACATCGTTTTCGAACAGGAGATTTTTATACGGTTCAAGCGTCAGATCTTACCATGGATGGAAAAAATGATTTAATCATTACATACAAATCGTATGATGGTGATTTTATCATTACCGAGCTTTTTGCAAATAAGGGAAATGGATTTGGTGGAAGATATACTGCATTTGCGTCAGAGTCGGCCTCAAATCATTACATTTTAAGAAAAATGAGTTTATCCTCTGGAGATTATTATCTCAATTTTATTCGAGGAAAAATTAATGAAGATTTAGGAAACGTGGAATATCAACAACAATCTTTTGTACAAACAAATAAAAAATTGTTGCAACGTATCACCCATCAAGAAGGAGGACAAACAGAAATTGACTATAAACCCGCAAGTCACTATTACACAGACGAGCAAGAACGAGCAAATACTATTCCGTACGCTACATATCTTGTTGACGTTGTGACCTCAACAGATGGTGTGTCACAAACATACACCACAACATACAATTATCGTGGTGGAGAACAATGGTTTCAAGATGGATACAACAAACAATTTGCTAGTTTTTCTGCAATAGAAATTACCAACAGCGAAGGAGAAAAAACTATAAATTATTTTCATCAAGGAAATGGAGATGATGAAGGAGAACAAGAAGATGCAAGGGAAAAAATTGGTCGACCATACAAACAAGAAATATACGATAATAATAATCAGCTATTTCAACGAACACGAAATATTTGGGGAAGTGACATTCTCACTGAAAACCTTGGACCAAGACAAGATAAAAATAGATCATTTGTTTATTTAGAAAAAACAATTACCGAATCATTTGATGGCAACAGTGATCATAAAGATACTGCCATTGAATATATCACCAATACACAAAACGGAAATAGCATTCAAGAAACAGATCTCGGTGATGTTGTGGTAGACACAAATGGAAACGTCACAGATATCGGAAGCGATGATCGTATCAGTACCTACACCTATGCAACAAAAGAGGGGATTGAAACACCATTTGTTTCACAAGTAACTATTACCAACGAACAAAACCAAAAAGTAGCTGAACAAAATACCTATTACGATGATTTGGCACATGGCATCGTAGATAAAGGAAACGTCACAAAAGAAGAACAATGGATAACAGGAAATAATTACATCAACACACAAACTCAGTATAATAGTGTTGGATTGCCGACTCGCAGCACTGATGCAAATGGCAATGACACCAGCATTACCTATGACAGATTTACCCTTTATCCTGAAACCATCACCAACGAACTCGGTCATCAAACACAGTATGAATACAATATAATCAATGGAGAAATTGCTCGAACAGAAAATGTGACTGGCATAGTTGTTGAACATGAATTTGATGGATTTGGACGAGTAATTCGTACCAAACAGTCTGATATCGACAATCCAAACACCCTCGTTACCATAAAGAAGACAATCTACACCGATGGTACATCACCAAGATACATTCGTGAGTCAGTTTTTTTTGATGAAGGGAAATCGGTTGATACACTTACTTTTTTTGATCGATTTGGACGAGTGATCCAAACAAAAAAACAAGGAGAAAAAGACGATCTCTACATCACCCAAGATTATACCTACGAAGAACTTAGCACACCGCACACGCAAACATTGCCATACTACGCATTTGGCTCTTCATACACGCCACCAACCACAAATGAAAATCTCACCATTTCACAAACCTACGATGCCCTTGGTCGAGTGGTAAATTCCACAAACATCATCGGTTCTACCAATCAGGCATACGATGAGCGAATCACCACCGTTACCGATGCAAATGGGAATGAAAAATCATATGAATACGATGTTCGCGGAAACCTTATCACCGTTCGCGAACAAGAAGACAGACAAACATTTACGACTAATTATACATACGACATTTTTGGAAATCTCATGCGTATTACTGATGCTGAAGGAAATATCAGAAATTTTACCTATGATGGGCTTTCACGAAAAATATATGAAGAACTGTTGCACACCGCACAAGGGCAAGCCGAAAAAACAGTATATCAATACGATAACAACGGAAACATCATCAGACAAACCAATCCAGATGGGCAGATAATTGTGTACACCTACGATGAATTAAATCGTGTTACACAAGAGTACAACGTAACAGATCACGCAGGGACATTAATTGAGTACCGTTATGACAGTTGCCAATATGGTATTGGATTACTGTGTGTCGTGAATGCACAAACACATACAGATGTATATGGGTATGACACCTTTCAACGACCCACTCTTAGTATCAGAACAGTCAATGGAGTAGATTATATTTCTCAAGTAACCTACGATTATATTGGTACTCCAAAAACAATTACTCACACCGATGGCACAGTTGTTTCATACCAGTTCAACGCTGCTGGACAAGTATCGTCCTTGAATATAGACGGGGAGCCACTCGTAACTGGCATTACCTATGCTCCAAACGGACAAATAGAGCACATCACGTATGCAAATGGGGTAGAGACAACAAATACTTACGACCAAAATGCGCTCTATCGGCTTATAAACAAAACGACACTAGGAAACGAAATTACTCCAGTGATCCCTTCTTCCGCTATTCAAAAATCATTTACCAGTGAAGAAGACCTCACACAGCAAAATGAAGTAATTTTCAATTCAACTGACGATGGGTACATTACTGTGCAGGCAAGAGCACAAGCTCGTGATGATGATCCATGGGTAATGGCCCATGACTGGGATGGTGAGGCTACACAAACAGGAATTACTGTTTCATTAAACAGAACAGCAGAATTTGTTGAAGGAAAAAATATAGAGGAACGATACCAACGAACACTTTCTCGAGGGTATTTTACCTTTGACACAGGAGTTCTACCAGATAACGCACATATTATTGAAGCCGATTTAACCATTCATGTAGAGCCGGGAAATCAGTTGTCGCCAAGTTATCAAGAACAATATTACCTCACAACGATTGATATGGAGGGGGCAAATAAAGTGGGAGGACATCATTATGATAACTTTTTGTCAGGGACAGGGATTGGAAGTATTAATCTCGATAGTCTGCCATTAGCAGATGAGTATGAAGTCGCTGAAACAGATGTAACCATATCATTGAATAGCCAGTCCGCACGAGATAGTTTAAACGTTGTAGCGTCAACAACATTTTCACTCGTGCATGTCTATGATCTGACCAATCGATCATTTAGTAGCAACACAACTGCCCACTTTTCTTCTTTTGAATCTCCCGGAACAGAAAACGATCCACGATTGCGCATTGTCTACGTCCTTGGTGAGGCACCAACTGCACCCACCGATACAAAAGTAAATAACGTCACCAATCCAACCAACCTGTTTGACAAGACACCAGAATTCACCGCCATTCACCACGATCCAGATGTCGGAGATCTTGCAACAAGATACCAAATTCAGGTCGCAGACGAAAACGGCAATTTTACCAACCCAATTTGGGATTCTGGTATTGTTGATCTCGCCCAACCTGTTCGAGAAGGGGAGCAAAGCATCACCATGCCGTACGGTGGCGAACGATTGCAGCTCAATGGACAAACCTACACCTACCGAATTAAATTCTTTGAACGATTCTACTACAAATCACCATGGAGCGAAACAGGTTCATTTACCATGGCGACTATCGACAACGAGCCCGTGCACATCAACTGCGCCAACGCCCTCTACGGAGAAGAACACCCACAAGCACTCAATTGTACGATCCCAGTCTTCAACATCCTCAATAACACCGGCAACACGATGCAAGAAGTGATTATTGAAGTTGCAGACAATGCAAGCTTTAGTAGCCCACACATCACTCACCAAACAGTCACCGTCCTCAATGGAGAGCGAACAGGAAACATTGTCTACACCGGAAACAGATTCAATCAAAATCAAACATACTACGTCCGCACCGCCTTTGTCGATACAAACAATACCCAAACCAGCTACTCGGCAACACACACATTCACCCTCGCCAATAGAGAAATCCTCCAAGACATAGACTATCTCTACGACCTCGTGGGGAACATTGTCGAGCTTCATGATAATCAAGAACAGACAACGAGTTATTATGAATATGACGATCTCTACCGCCTCACTCGCTGGACACTCAGAAATGCGGCAGACGAGCAAATAGCCGTTCGCTACCAAACATACTCACCAATAGGGAATATCCTAAGCAAA
>CAZEYK010000006.1:0-35138 GCA_964516055.1 uncultured Gammaproteobacteria bacterium | reverse complement strand
TGTTGGGGTTTTTTGATAGGCAAAAAATTTATTAAAGTAATATAATTTTATATATATGCATGAACATAGTAAGGAATATTTGGATAATTTACGGCATTCTTGTGCGCATCTTTTGGCTGCTGCAGTAATGGAATTGTGGCCAAATGCAAAACGAACTATTGGACCCGCTATTGAGAACGGATTTTATTTTGATTTTGATTTTGGGGACGAAAAAATTTCTGAGGAAGATTTTCCAAAGATTGAGCAAAAAATGAAGGAAATGTTAAAGTCTTGGCAGGGATTTGAACGACATGAGCTTGATGCTGATGCGGCAAAGGCAGAGTATCCTGGAAATGTGTATAAACATGAACTTATTGACGAATTTACTGCTGGTGGAGAAAAAGTGAGTTTTTATAAATCTGGTGAGTATTGGGATTTGTGTAAAGGTGGTCATATTGATGAACCACGAAATATGTTGAGATATTTTAAATTGATGAAGATCGCGGGTGCTTATTGGCGAGGGAATGAAAAAAATGCCATGCTTACCCGTATTTATGGTGTATGTTTTCCAACAAAAGAAGAATTGACTGCACATTTACAAATGCTTGAAGAAGCAAAAAAACGAGATCATCGAAAGCTTGGAAAAGAACTTGATTTGTTTACCTTTTCTGATTTGGTTGGTCCTGGTTTACCATTATGGACTCCTCGTGGAACGATGCTTCGGTTTTTGTTGGATGATTATGTGTGGCAGTTGCGACAAGCTAAGGGATATGAACGAGTAGAAATTCCTCATATCACCAAAAAGGAATTATATGAAACGAGTGGGCATTGGCAAAAATTTGCGGATGAATTGTTTAAAATTACTACTCGTGAAGGACATGAGTTTGCAATGAAGCCAATGAATTGTCCACACCATACACAGATTTATGCACGTAATACGTGGAGTTATAGAGATCTTCCACAGCGGTATTCAAATACGACGATGTGTTATCGTGATGAACAAACAGGAGAGCTTCATGGCTTGTCTCGTGTTCGGTCATTTACACAGGATGATGCGCATGTTTTTTGTCGTGAAGGACAAATTAAAGAAGAGTTTTTGAAAATTTGGGATATTATTGATACGTTTTATCAGGCGGTTGGTTTTGGTGCATTGCAAATTCGATTATCTCTTCATGATCCGGATAATTTTGAAGCATATTTGGGGACACCTGAATTGTGGCAAAAAGCGGAAGATAGCTTACGAGAGATTGCTCGTGAGAGAGGTGTTATTTTTGCGGAAGAAATTGGAGAAGCCGCATTTTATGGGCCAAAAGTTGATTTTGTTACCAAGGATTCTATTGGCCGAGAGTGGCAAGTGGCTACCATTCAGCTTGATATTAATATGCCTGATCGATTTGATCTGACGTGTGTTAATGAATCAGGAGAGAAGGAGCGTATTGTGATGATTCATGCGGCTATTATGGGCTCTATTGAACGATTTCTGTCTATTTTGATAGAACATCACGCTGGCGCATTTCCTGTGTGGCTAGCCCCTACTCAGGTGCAGTTTATTCCTGTTTCAACAGAAAAACATCTTGATGGTGCACGGGCACTTTCTGAGGCTCTTTGTGGGCAAGGTATTCGTGCGCAGGTGGATGAACTTGATGAAACCGTTGGAAAGAAGATCCGTAAACATGCAAAATTGAAGACTCCCTATATTGTGGTGGTAGGGGATAAAGAGCTTTCTGGAGAAGATTGGCAAATTCGTGTTCGTGGTCAAGAAGAACAAATTTCATTATCACAAGCTGACTTTGTGGCGCAGGTAAAAGAAGATATTGTTACCAAAAAATAATATACTGTGTTTATTCACAATTAAAAAAGAGCCCGTTGGCTCTTTTTTAATTTATTTATGTAGTTCTTCCTGTATTTTTGGAAAGGGTGTCGTGTTGTCTGTCCCGTTCCTTTCGTCTATTTATTTTTTCTCCGGCATAGGCTGATTTCGTAATGAGGACTTGATTGGTGAATTCGTTGAGGAGGGCTATTTGTTTTTCTGCTGCTTTTTTCTTTTTTCTGTTGAGTATTCCACCTATAAATCCTTTAGGTTTTTCTGCTTCTATTCGATCTATTTCTGATTGGACAATTTCCATTACTTTCTGTGGTTGTTCGTTGAGGAGTTTTTTTATATCTCCGTTTGTGTGTACACTTGCTAGGGATAATTTTTCAAAAAAACTTTGGTTGGCAAGTAGTGTGTTTGTATCTGACGATTCCATACCAAGACCAATAGCACTTATTGCTGATTTTTTTATTTCTTGTGGGCTTATTATTTCTTTTAGTGTTTCTGCGTTTTCCGGAGCTTGTATGTATTCTGGGGCAAGGTATGTATAGGCCTTTGGGTCTGTTTTTAGGGCTTCTTGTAATAATGCTCTTGTTGTTGGCCAACTTGTTGGATCTGCTCCGCGAAGTCTTTCTGAGGCATATTGAAAATTACTTCCGGGCACTTTTTCTTGTACTCCTGAGGCTGTTATTGATTTTCGTATAAGGTTTTCATTATCTCGGAGTCTTTGGGAAGCATATCTTATTGCTGAATTGGAAGTATCTAGTGCGTCAGCTACCATGCCTTCATCATCTTGGAATTCTGTTGTGTATTCTAGGTTTCCTCCATTTGTCTGAATCATTGTTTTTGCAATATTTTTATTTTCTAATAAGTGATCTCTAATAGAGTCTTCGGCAAGAAGAAGAATTTCTGGATCTTTTTTTATGGCGTTTTCCATGACACCAATATCATCAAGAAAATAGGAAGGAACAATTCGTTTCGTTTCTTCTCGGATAGGTTTTCCTTCTGCAGTATAAGTATATTTATATTGATCCCTCAAAATTCCGGGCTGTTCATTTACTGCTGCCATGACAAGATCTCTATCATCCACGCCTTTCATTATGGCGTAAATATCTGCCAATGGAATAATGGCTTTTGAGAGCATGTCGATAAATGCTTTTTTTACTATTGCGGGATCTCCTCCTAATTCTTGGAGAAGGGCATCAGCAATAGGACTTGATTCGTGTGTGAGTATTTGATTGAGTGTTTGTGGTTCGATATTGCCTTGTATGTATTGCTCTATCATTTTTTTTGTTGTCATTTCAACTTGTTCGGTATTTTTTTCGGGTTTTTTTTCGTTCGGTTCATCAATTTTTTCTGGTTGATTCGTCTCCACTGTTTTTTCTGGAGTATCTGTTTGTTTTTCTTGTTTTGCTTTTTGTTCTCGGATTGGTTCTAAATAGTCTTCCATGTCTTGTATAAATGGGTCTATTTCGTCAAGTCTGCCTATGGCGAGTTTTGATCTAATGGTAGACACGGCATGAAGTACTTGCTGTTCTACATCGGTTCTTTTTTTCTTTTTGTTTATATCTGCAAGATATTTTTTTTCTAAACTTTTTACATATCGGTCGTACATACCTACGGTATTTTCAAAATCTTGTTTGAGTTTTTCGGCCTGGTCAATATTTCCTGCTTGTAGCGCTTGGTCTATTTGGTTTGCTATTCCTTGTATTTGTTGTTCACGTTTTCTTTGTTTTTCTGGTGCATCGTTGTGAACATATTTTTTTCTTATATCATCGGTAAGTCCTTCTTTAAATTGTTCACAAAATTGTTTTATTTTTTCTTCTTTATCAATCGCCGCTTGAAGATCTCCATTGAGCATGTCTCCACGAAGTTTTTGTAATTGGCTTTCTATTGCCTGTTGTCTAGGAGTGTAATTTTTTTTGTCTGTGTTGAGCTTTTGTTCTTTTTTTATTTTAGTGTAAAATCGTACAGGCTCTTCGGTGTACTCTTTTAAATCTTTTTGCATGGTCATTGCCATTTCAAGATCGCCTTGTTTAGCATTTTCTTTTATGCCGTCTAGTGCTGCAAGTACATTTTTTTCGGCATTGTTTTGATTTTCTGCATCTGTATTTTTTATCCACCGTGCAGTTTGTTCTTCGGTAAATTTGTGGGTAATTGATGAAACAAATTGTTTTACTACTTCTTGATAATTTTTTGCCGTATCAAAGGCATCTCTCAGTAATTCGTTTCTTGCGTTATTTAATCCTGCAAGGATACCCAGATCTCGCCAGGTTCGTTTTTCTTCTTGTTGTGGAATATTGTTTGCAACTTTAATACGGTCATTTTCCAAAGCCATCTGATTGCGTAGTTCATCTTTTTGTTCTGTTGTAAGTTCATTGCTATCAAGGAGTTCTCCCTGATGTCCTGCGTCTTCTTCTTTCATATATAGTCTACATTAGATAAAATGCATGTTTGTTTGTGAGGTTAGTATATAATAATATTATGGTCTGGTAAACAAAAAACATCGTATATACGATGTTTTTTGTTTACGCCGCCAGGTTGTTGTGTTCATCTTCTTGTTTTTGAGAAGTGGTATTTGGTTGTTTTCTATAGGCTGTGGTTTGGGGAAATTGCTCAAATGTAATGGTATCTTTTTTTCCTTCCATAGCTTGTAGGATCCAACGGACCACGGCATTTTTGTGTTCACTTGTATAATTTTTTTGTATCTGTTCGAATGCTTTTGGATCATTTTTTCTTTTTGCTTCGATTGCTTGTTCTACTGCATCATGATCTTTTTTTGGTAATCCATCAAACATTTTGGTAATTTCAAGTAAAGATGCCGCATCTTTTCCGTTTACTTTGTTTAGTAGGGCAAATAGTAAAGACTCAGTATTATCTTTTTTAAAAAATTGTATATCTCGTTGTTCAGATTCAGTTGCCATTTTTTGTAATCCGAGCAATAAAATCATTTTTTCTTCAGAATTTTCAGGCATCGTACTATATCTATGGAGGATATTTACAACATTTTTTTCGTAGCTTATTGGACTTGATTTTTCTTTTGGAGCGATAATTGCGTTTTCTATTTGTTCTTGTGCTTGCGCTTGTACTTGTCTCAAAATCCGTTTGCCTTCGGGTGTCTCTAGCCTTTGTGCCACACTATTTTTGAGTAATTCATTTGCAATACTACGCGCTTTTTTGTTTTCTTCTCTTTCTGTTTGTTTTTGTTTTTGTGCAGCTTTTGTTTCTTTGGAAATAAGCTTTTTGAGTATAGCATTTCTTAGTTCAATACTTTGTCTTCTTTTTGTATCTTTATTGTAGGCTTCTTGTTCATTTGCTGCGCGAGTTTGAGTAGCCATAAATATGAGATGTTCTGCTTTGTTTCTTTTGCCAACGTTTGCTAAATTTTGTACGCGCATGATGTATTGTTTGTCTGTTGGATCCATGTTTTGTATGGTTTGTTCATCAAGATTCATGGCGTTAAATATTTCTTGAAGTTGTTCGTCTTGCCACATTTGCATTCCCAGTTCGACGGCATTTGGATATTCAGGTTTACCGAGTTTTGTGTGATCTATATCTGATTCATCAAAGAGTGGGGGAACAACTTGCCCCTCATCTTTTTCTTCATTGGCATCGTATATGGTAGCTTTTTGTAGTTCAATTTCTTCGTTATCAAGTAGGGGCGCTTGCGCTTGTTGTCTTTTTTCGTAGTCTGTTTCATTATCTTCAATTCCAAAACTTGTTTCAAATTCGCTTGTTGCTTGGCGTAGTGATTCTTCAGCTCGTTCGTTTACCTGTTGTTCTTTTTTATTGTCTGGTGTTTGTGTTGAGTAGTTTGGGTTTACGGCATTCACAATGTCTTGTGCATTGACTCCAGGTACTTTTTCTTGAAGAAATTTTTGGATGTGTTGAAGTTGTGTTTGTGCTTCTTGATAGCGTTGTGTTTGTGCTTGGTCTTTTTTTGAAAATCGTGAAGCAAGTTGTGAAAAGGTTCTTGATAGGAATCCTTTTGTTTGTATTTGTGCTTGGATATCTTCGTATTGTGAGGTTTCCTTTTGGAGGGAGGCTATGCGATCGTGGATTTCTCTTGTGAGGTTTTCACTGCCATATAGGGTGTATCCTTTTCTTCCTGGTGTTCCTTCTTTTATGGTTTGTGTATGAACACCAAGTGCTTCTAGTTGTTGTATATCTTCAGGGGTAAGATTTTCAAGTAATAATTTTTGAATGTCATTTTGTGCTGTTGGTCTATTTTTTTCTAGCAGATCATATTGACGTTCAATTCCTTTCCCTCTTGCTTTTGCTCGGGGGGTAATGGTTGCTCTCGTATCTAGCTTGTTTTGTTCATTCTGAACAAGTTCTTCTAGAGAAGAAGGTGCGTCAATGGATTCTCGTATGTGTCTTATTTGTTCTTCATCATGTCGTTGTTCTTCTTCTTTTCGTTTATGTTGAATAGATTGTACTAGTTCCATGAGGACTGTTCGTTCGTAGGTATCTCCAGATTTTCCGGTATGTTGTGCATTTAGCATGGCGGTACGTTCTTTCATTTTTTGGAGAAGTCCATCTATTTGTTGTAAGGTTTTCCCTTCTAATTTTTGTGTGAATCTATCAATGTTTTTATTCATGATCTGTTCTCTTGCTTGTATTCTTCGTTCCATTATGGATTTTACTCGTTTAATGTCTTGGCTGTGTTTTGTTTCATCTTGTTTGAAATAGTTGAGGAGTTCACTGAGTTCTTGTACATTTGCACTTCTTATTTTACTCATGAGAAGATCTTGAAGTTCTTGTTTTTCTTCAGGGTCTATATTTCTTGCGTGTTGATTGATGTCAACAAATTTTCTTACATCTACCAGTGGAGTTTCTAATAATCTTTGTTCAATAAGAACATTTATTTTTTGCAATTGTTCATTTGTTATTGTTTCATCGGTCATGCTGTCTTGTGCGGTATTCCAAAGTTCTTCCAGAGGCATGTCTTTCATGTTGGCTGTTGGGGCTTCATTTTTTGGAAGGATATGTTCTTCCTGTAGGGGATAATTCCCAGAGTCTTCATGATTCATAAGATTGTTATTAGATGTTACCCACAGTATACCGTATTTTTTTTTGTCCTACTATCAGTAGGGGGATCCATTGATTTTTTTGGGTAATTGATGTATATTTTTGCCTACTGTATTCCTATGAAAAATACGCAATATACTGCTAAAAAAGGGTATTTTTATCATATTATTACCTTTGGTTGCCAGATGAACAAAAACGATTCAGAGCGACTTGCTACTTTGCTTGGCGCTATGGGTATGAAAGAAACTTCGCATGAAAAAGATGCTGATGTTATTTTTATGAATAGTTGTTCGGTACGGCAAAGTGCTGAAGATCGAGTTTTTGGGTTAGCGCGAAAATTTAAAAAGTTGAAGAAAAAACGGCCTGATCTTATTGTGGGAATTACGGGCTGTATGCCAGGAAGAGATCGTGATGGAAGAATGCGAGCATTGTTGCCAGAAGTTGATTTATTTTTTCCCACAAAAGATATGATTCATTTGCCAAAATGGCTTATGGAGTTAAATCCAAATTTTCGACCAATGGAGGATTTGGAAGAAGATTATCTTGCGTTACAACCAACACACACTCATACTGTTCAGGCATTTGTTACCATTCAGACAGGGTGTAATCATTTTTGTACGTATTGTGTGGTGCCATTTTCTCGTGGTTTGGAAATAAATCGGCCGCTCCATGATATTTTGCAAGAGGTTCGTACGTTGGCTGTACAGGGTTGTTTGGAAATAACGTTGCTTGGGCAAATTGTGAATCATTATATTGCTCCAGATCCTGATTATTTTTCTTCCAATAATCTTTACCAAGAGAGTGATTTTGCTAAGTTGCTTTGGGAATTGAATCAGATTGAGGGGATTGCTCGTATTCATTATACTGCGCCACATCCGTTATATATGACCGATGAGGTGATTGATGCGCTTACTTTACCTAAGCAGGTTAATTTTCTTCATTTGCCAGTTCAGTCAGGAAATAGCGATATGTTGAAAAAAATGAATCGTCGGCATGATCGAGATTTTTATATTCATCTTATTGAGCGAATTCGGGCAAAAAAACCTAACATTGCTATAGGAACTGATATTATTGTGGGATTTTGTGGTGAGACGGAGGAACAATTTGCTGATACCTATTCGCTGTATGATCTGTGTGATTTTGATATTTCGTATACTGCACAATATTCTGAAAGAACACACACAGTTGCTGCGCGTGCATTTTCTGATGATGTCCCTAAAGAGGAAAAGAAAAAACGTTGGTGGGCATTGCAGCATTTGATGGAAGGTATTGTTTTTCGAAAGAATCAGGTGTATAAACAGACAACAGTGTCTGTCCTTGTTGATCACTATGAACACGAATATTGTACAGGCAATTCTCGGGAGATGAAGCGTGTTCGATTTAAAGGAAATTCTGACATGGTTGGGACTATTCAAGATGTGGCTATTTATAAAGCCGATGAGTGGATGCTGTGGGGGAAAATACTTGTGTCTTCATAAAGCCAATAAGAATTTTTTATGAGTGAATCATTGCCAAAATTAGTGGTTCTTCTTGGGCCTACAGCGAGTGGAAAAACTGGCTTGAGTTTGCAATTAGCAAAACAATTTGATGGAGAAATTATTTCTGCTGATTCTCGGCAGATTTATAAAAAAATGGATATTGGTACAGCAAAAGCGTTGGGGGAGTGGCATTTGGCATTTGGTTGGTCTGGTCCTCGTCGGACATATTTTGTGGAAGATGTTCCTCATCATCTTGTAGATTTTTTGAATCCAGGAAAACGATTTACTGTGGCTCAGTTTCGTGATAAGGCCATTAAATATGGAAAAATGGCACATCAGGCAGGAAAAATTCCTATGATTGTTGGTGGAACGGGATTATATATTTCTTCTATTGTTGATAATTTATATATTCCTCGGGTGCCTCCGAATAAGGCATTACGAGAAAGTTTGGAGCAAAAAACTACGGAAGAATTGATGCAATTGCTTTCCTCTATGGATCCTGTGGCTGTTCAAACAATTGATGTAAAAAATAAACGAAGGATTATTCGGGCACTTGAGGTATGTATTTTTACGGGGGAATCTTTTTCTGGGCAGAAAAAAAAGGGGACGCCCGTGTTTGATATTTTACAATTGGGTATTCGTGTTGATAAGGAAACGCTGTATCAGCGTATTGATACACGTGTTGATCAGATGGTACAGGATGGATTAGAAGAAGAAATTCGAGGATTACTTAAGCAAAAATATAGTTGGGATTTGCCAAGTATGAGTGGTATTGGGTATAGGCAGTTTCGTGCGTATATTGAAGGAATACAATCTTTTGAAGATGCTGTTGCTGAACTTAAACGGGACACACGACGATTTGCAAAGCGTCAGTCTACCTGGTTTAAGCGAGATAAACGTATTATTTGGGTAGATACGTATGATGAAGCAGTTGCTCTTGCTACGCAATTTTTATCGTGAGAGTGAGTTTTTTGATAGGTCTTATGTTGCTTGTAGTATTTTGTTGTTTTGGGTAGTATAGAGATACTATTCTTTTTTTGTCGTTATGAGTCCAACAAATTTACCACCAATTCTTCCTGGTTCTGGATCTTCCTTACCACAACATCCTGCGATAAGTGCGTCACAGTTGGGTCGTCATGCGCAAGATTTGTCTGTGTCACATCTTGGTCAGCATAAGGATAGAACAAATGCCAAAGTGTCTATGAATCAGGTTGCTGATGCACGTGCGAGACAAAAAGGACAACGTCCTGCTGTTTCTATTGGTTCTGAGGGGAGAAATGCTTCTGCGAGTGTTTCACATAGTCATTTATCAAACTATACGATTTATGATGGAGATGTTGAAGGACAGGAAGCTGCAGATGAACAGCGTTGGCGACATATTCGTCGTTTGATGAATGAAAAAAAAAAAGAAGAAGATGATCTTTCTTCTTGATGACTTTTTAGATAAAAAATAGCTTGTTTTATACAAGCTATTTTTGTTAGGAGAGTTGTTCTCTGAGGAGTTTTTCTACTATTTGGGGTTCTGCACTTCCTTCCGTTGCTTTCATGACCATTCCGATGAGAAATTTTATAATAGGGTCTTTTCCTGATTTGAATTGTTCAACTTGAACGGGATATTCTTTGATAACTTGTTCGATGATGTCATTGATTTTTTTCTCGTCGCTTATTTGTCCGTATCCTTTTTCTTCCATGATGTGTGTTGGGTCGATGTTGTTTTTGTTTTCGATCATGTCTGCAAGAATTTTTTGTGCATTGGTTGCGTTTACTCTTCCCGCGTAGATTAGTGCTACAAGTTCAGCAAAATTTTCTGGAGTGAAATGAAGTTCTTGAAGCTGTATGCCTGATTCGTTTAGTGCTCCCATTAATTTGGTGGTGAGCCAGCCACTCGCTAGGCGAGCAAGTTGTTCTTTTTTTTGTTCTTGTATATCATTTGTGGTTCCTTTTATTTCGGGAAGGGTGTATAGCCAGTCTACCAGTTCACTCATGGTTTGTTCGGTAAAGTCTGCCCATTTTTGATCGTCGGTAAGGAGTTTTGCATCTTGATAGGAAAATCCGTATTCATCACGAAAACGCATTCGTTTTTGGATGGGAAGTTCGGGGATATAGATGTCTCCTGCAATTTGTAGTGGATGAAATGGGGGAATGTCTGGCTCTGGAAAGTATCGGTAATCTGCCGCATTTTCTTTTATCCGTTGAAGCACTGTTTTTCCTGTATTTTGATCCCAGCCGCGAGTTTGTTGTTCCCATGTTTCGTTGTTTTCTAGAAGTGCTGTTTGTCTGGTGATTTCAAAGTTGATGGCTTTTTCTATTGCTTTAAATGAGTTGATATTTTTTAGTTCAACTTTGTTGTTGAGTTGATAATTTCCGAGTGGTTTTACTACACCGTCTACAATTTCAAACTGTCCGGCTTCTTGCATGGAAATGTTTGCTTCACATCGCATGTGTCCTTTTTCCATGTCTGCATCACTTACGCCGAGTGTTCGTAAGAGCGTTCGAAGTTCTTGGCAAAAGGTTTTTGCTTCGAGAGCGGTTTTGAAATCAGGGTCAGTTACAATTTCTACAAGGGGAACGCTTGATCTATTAAAATCAACGAGAGTGCTGCCATCGTTGTCGTGGAGGAGTTTTGCGGTGTCTTCTTCTAAATGGGCACGGGTGATTCCAATGGTGGCGGTGTCGCGAATATTTTCTTCTAGTGGAAAGGCGAGGGTGAATGTTCCTTTTTCAGCAATTGGTTCGTCGTATTGAGAAATTTGGTATCCTTTTGGAAGATCTGGATAGAAGTAATGTTTTCGATCAAATTTTGATTGTTTGCGAATGTGGCAACCAAGTGCTTTTCCTATAAGGACGGTAGATTGTATAGCTTGTTTATTTGGTACAGGGAGTGATCCTGGATGACCAACGCAAATATTACAAATGTTGGTGTTTGGGCTTTCTTCTGGATTGTTTTTACATGAGCAAAACATTTTGCTTTTTGTGTTGAGCTCTACATGAACTTCCATGCCAATTATCGGGATATACATACGTTTTCTCGGGTAACACGTTGGTGCTGATTTTGCTTGCTACAGCTTGGTTAATTGTTTGGATTGTAGCATGAAGAGTAGATAATTTCAAACTTGTTTTGGGCTTGGACAGTTAAGGGTATCTTGTGCTTTTTTTGTATAAAAAAACGCCCATATTTTTTGGGCGTTTTCTTTTTTTTGTTGTGTTTATGCGTGAATTTCTTTTTTTGTTGTTACTGGCATGTTTTTCAATTCGAGGTACAGAATAGTAGGGGCGGCAGTGGTTAGTGGCATTACAAGGATGCTCGCAACATTTGATAACAGGGTGAAAAACATAATGATGAGTAGTCCTCCTGTTGAAGATGCTTCCACGAATGTGAGCGGAAAATTTATTATTCCTTGCAAGAGGATGGTAAGAAGTCCAAAAATAAATCCTGGGGCGAGTAAGCGCCAAAATACTTTCCACCATCTACCGTTGACGAGCATTTTACTTGTTTTTAGTGATGCTATACTTGCGCTGTCATTGAGGACAATTTCATAGACAACAAAGCTAAACCAAATTGCAAATATTATTCCAGGGATGATCAAGAGTAGTGTTCCTCCAAGTACTATGATTCCTGTGAGGAAAGAAACAATGATTGATGGCCAAACGTATTGTTTTACGTTGTAAAGCTGTTGTTTTATGGGAGTGATGGGTTCTTTTTTGTATGTTTGAGCGATTGCTTTGATAAATCCTAATGAAATCCAAAAGGCGATAAATGTTCCTCCCAGGATAAGTATAAAAAATGTGCCAGTAAATAATGGATTTATTGTGCCTTTGTTGGCACTAATAAGATTAAATACTGCTCCAAATATGCTAATGAGTGCTGTTGGAATAAAGAGGGCAATCATGTATTGCAGATAGAGTTGTTTGTGTTCTTTGTAGAGTGCAACACTCCTTGAAATAATACCTCCGGCTGAGAGTAACATAGAAGTGATATTAACGGATAAATTAAGTAATGATATTTTGTCTATTATAGCATAGTTTAGAGTATTTTTTGTATATGATTCCACAGTTCTTGATGAATGGTATCTATGGGTTGGTTTGCATCTATGGTAATCCAGTTATGTTCTTTTCCTAATCGTTTGTGGATGTCTTGTACCTTTTCTATGAGTGGGTCATTTGTTTCATGTTCATGATTTTTTTCTATGGCTTCGCTAAATCGTTTTCCTTGGAATAAAAATACTAGGTCTTCTGGAAGGAGGTGTTCATTTATTTTTTTCATGAATTCTTTTTCAATACCAAAGCCTATCCCCCAGCAGATGCCCGTTCCTATGTAATCTTCTACTATGATGTTTATTCCTTGTGCAAGTTTTTGTTTGAGGATTGGTTCGTATTGTGTTCTGTTTAGGACGTAGAGGAGCTGTGCTTCTTTTGCGGTAAGATTGTATGGATTGCCTTCACGGAGATAGGCATTGATCATTGGTCCTGAGGGGGCAAGATTATAGACTGGGTACTTTAGGTACTCAGTTGGATGTCCTTCGGTGTTCATGCGATCTACGAGCTTTTTGGCTTGGGTGGATTTTCCCAGATTGTTGATGCCGTAGAGGACAATGAATGTTCCTTTTTTCATATTGGTTTTTTATGTCATTTTGTTCGTAACAGGACCAAAATTACTAGGGTGTTTAACGTTGTTTGTTATATACGTTTGTATGTGATGAATGTAAGTTCTCCTTGCTGTTTTTCTTCTGTTTTTTCCCAGATGGTTAGATTTATTTCTGGAAAGAATGTATCTCCATCTATTATTTGTGGAACTTTTGTAATGTAGAGGGTGTCTGCGTAGGGGATGGTTTCATGGTAGATGTTTCCACCACCAATAACAAAGAGTTGCTCTGTTTTATGATTGGCAAATGCTTTTTCTAATGAATGGTAGATGAGGACTCCTTCTGGCGCTGTATACTCTGTTTGTGTAGTGATGATAATATTTTTTCGATTTGGGAGGGGGCGAAATTTTTGTGGGATAGATTCCCATGTTTTTCTTCCCATAAGGACGGTGTGTCTTGTTGTTATGTTTTTGAAGTGTTTTAAATCTTCTGGAAGATGCCAGGGAAGAGTGCCATTGTTTCCAATGCAGTTATTTTGTGAAATTGCGGCGATGAGAGAAATTGGCATATATTAGATAGCGATATCGAAGTGAATTCGTGGATGGCTTTTGTAATTTTGTATGGTGCTATCGCTATATTTCCAATCAAAAATGTTGGTAAATTGTTCTGTTACCAATTGTGGAAGTTTGTATGTGTTTGGGTCTCTGTTGAGTTGTTCTTTTGCACCATCCATGTGATTTGCGTAAATATGTACATCTCCAAGAAACCCGATGAGTCTTCCTTCTTGTAGCCCAGCTTCTTTGGCAAGAAGATGAAGAAGCGTTGCATAGCTGGCTATATTGAATGGTAATCCGAGCATAACGTCTACGGATCGTTGCATCCACATTAAATTGAGGTGACCGTTGATAACGGTTACTTGCCATACAAAATGGCAAGGGGGAAGTGCCATCTGATCAAGCATAGACGGGTTCCAGGCACACACAATCATTCGTCTATCGTGTGGGTTTGTTTTTAGTGTATCAACAACTTTTTTGAGTTGATCCACTCCTTGATTGCTGTAGTCGCTATCAAAATTTTTGTATTCCCCGTTGTAGTGTCGCCATTGGAATCCGTATACGGGGCCAAGATCTCGTTCTGCCATCATGCGTTTTTTTGTTTCTTCATCGTGCGCATAGGGAACTTTTTTGGGATTACACCATTCGTCCCAGATATGATTTTTTTGATCAATGAGCCACTGTTTGTCTGTCATTCCTTTTATAAAAAATTCGAGTTCGGATGCAATGATTTTGTAGGGCATTTTTTTTGTTGTGAGGAGGGGAAATCCTTGTTTCATGTCATGTTCGAACATTGCTCCTGCTATGGCGATTGTTCCTGTTCCTGTGCGATCATGTTTTTTTTGTCCGTTTTCGAGGATGTTTTTTACAATATCAAGATATGCTTTCATAGTACAAGGTTAGAATATGAATTGTGCCTATTGTATCATTCCTTATTCAGCCAAGCAAAAATCCCTCTGTTGAGGGATTTTTGTTAGACGGCGTATATGTTTGTAAGATTGGTTTCTTCAAGTTCGACGGTTCCTGAATATCCTTTTCGTAGATCGCTATCAATATTGGCTATTCGATATTCGTCTGGGTTTGCATCATATTTGTATGCTTCTGTTGCGGTGGAATCTTCATTTTTTTGAATTAAATTGTATGGAGATTCTCTATCTTGTTCTTGATCATGACCATGAACAAATCGTTTTACTATTCCATATAATGGCAGTTCCTCTTGCGAGCTATAGCCTCCTGTTGGTGAACTAAACATTCTTTTATTTCTTGTCCATACAAAGCTTCTTATAGTTTTTATGGATTCAATATCTATTCTTTCTTGGAGTGTTTTTGATTCATCCATAAGACTGTTTACCGTTTTTGTATACCACGCATTTGTTTGTTCAATAAAGTCGCTAATATTTTGTTCTGTAATTTTTTGGGTAAATCCAATATGCTCTTTTATTATATCGATGTCTTCTGGAGTGATGAGCGCATGAGCAAATAACGTGTTGGTGTCTGGATTGTAATGGAGTAGTTTTTGTTTTTGCACGTAGGGGAGGTATTGTTCAGTCATTGGTTGTTTGTCTCTGTGTTCGGTATATGATCGTCTTCTTGATAATGTTTGTTGTGGGTGGATTGTGTTTGTGTTGAATGAAGGATCAATCATGTTTGCATATTCAATAACGATATCAAAATCATGATTTGATGCGAGTGTTGTGGTGTTTCCTCCTGTTTCTTGTATTTGTTCCATGAGTGCTAATACAATTTTGTCAGAGGCGCCTCTGTCGTTTATGGTATCTCCTATGAGAACGTATTCTCTTTCTTTTCCAGACCAACGAACGCTTTGGATGAGCTGTATTATTTTGGATTCTGTTTGTCTAAATGATGTCTTATCGGTTGTTGTTTCTACTAGTTGTTTGTACATTTGTTTAAATGCTTTTGCCTTTTCTTCTGGCATAGCGACCAATCCCGCTATGATTGCTGTTTCTAAAATTTTTAATGCACTTGCGTGTGCATCTCCCAAGGCAATGGTTTTTGATGATTCTAGTTGTTTTTTTACTTCTTTTCCTGTTTTTGTTGTTGTCCCATATTTTCCTGCAATATAATGGTCAGGGCCTAATATTTGTATTTCCGTTGTTTTATAGGCAAATAATTCTTTTACTCGTTCTTGTTCTGCTTCTGGTATTTCAACACTTATTTCTATAGCTCTATTTGCTTCTGCTAGATGATTTTTTGCTTCTGTTAGGGTATTTTCTAATGTAGAAATAAGATGTTCATTTTTTTCTTCATCTTTTCGTAGGTTTAGCAAATTGGTTACTGCATCAAATCTATCTATTGATATCGTTAAATCATCATGAATGGCTCTCCAATTTTGTAGTAAGGGTTGTTTTGCTGTTATTTTGTCTTGGATGTTTTTTAGTCTGGTGAGGGTGTTGGTAAAATCTTCTGTTACGTTCTGTAATATTTTTTGGACCAGGATATATTTTTCTTTATTAGGCAGTTGTTGCAGTTCCTCGTGGATATGTTCAAGTTTCTTTTTTATGTTTTCAGCAAAGAATGTGTGCAGAGCGGTAAGTGTTTTGCTTGTTTCTGTTGGAGGGGCTTCAGCTGTTTCTGGTGGTTGTGTCATATCGTGAGGTGTTTCTATTTTTGGTTCTTGAGAAGACTCATGCTGTTGTTCAGTTGTTTCTTTCTGTTCCCGTTCTTTTTTGGCAAGAGGAATGTTTTTTCGTATGTGTTTAAATGTTTTTTCCAGGTTTTTTTGCATGGTGATAAGGAATTTCTGTTGAGTTCGTTTTTGAAAAAATGATGTTTTTGAAAGTTTGTGTATAAGGTGCTGTATATCGGTATATTCTGATTGGTAGATGGTATGTATTGTTGCGTCTAATTGATCAAGATGTTCTGATTGTTGTTGTGTAACTTGTAGTTGGTTGATTATTATTTCTTCAAGTTCATCTATTTTTTCGATGAGTTTTTTGATGTCTCTTGCTGTTTGTTCATCTTTTCCAATGTGTGTTTCAAGTGATGGAGTGAATTCATCGTCAAGCAGAAGAGCTTTTCCTGTCTTTTTGTATATTTGTCCAATAATGGTATCTATAATTTTTTGAAGTTGTTCTTTTTTGGTGAGGAGTACCTCCATAAATTTGTATATGGCGAGATGGAGTTTTTCTGTATCATTTTTTGCCAAAATTTCTGGAACAGGTTCGTGAGTTTCTTCTGAAGGTTCTTCGCCTTTTTGTGGTTCTTCTTTGCCAGGTTTGTTTTGTTCAATAAATCGTTCTCGGATGTCTTCTGCTTTTTGGATAACTTGTTTATGAAATTCATCGAGTTTGGCAACTCGTTTTTGTCCAGCTTCTTGTTCTAGTTGAGTTCGCATTTCTTGGTATGACGTATTTATCAGTGTCCGAAGTTTTTCTGGTTCTGTTTCTGCTAATTTTTTAAATTGATTGAGAGACATGTCTTCTAAAAATACGTGAACATGCCAGGGGTTTGGTTTACAAAATTCAATATATCTTTTATATGTTTTTTCTAGATGAACGTATTCGGTTGGCCATACATTTTTTAAGGCTTCCCAATCAGTAATGCTTTCTGGCTGTTGGGTAGAAATTTCAAAATTTCTGACCATTGCTTCTGTATGTTGTGCTAGACTATTTAATATATTCAGAGAATCATCTCCAAATTGTTCATTTGTTACTTTTCCTAATATGCTAATGAGTTTCGCAATGTGTTGATATTTTTCTTGGGCGGTGCTTGTTCTGCTAATCAGCATGGGAATATGTTCTGCCCCTGGAATATGTTGAACAACATTGTGAAGCACTAATAATGGGCGATGAATTTCATCTTTGAGGGAAGCTGCTTCAATCGCTTGTTCAATTGCGTGGAGTGTTTCAGGGGATAACGTAATTGGTTCTAGGGAAATTTCTTCCTCTTGTGGAACTGGTGGTTCTGGACTATTTTCAGTGGATGGAGAAGATGTTTCTGTTAGTTCTTGTGGGTGTGTTTGTTTTGGGCTTGGTGGTCCGTTTGTTGTGTTTGAAGAAAGAATAGTTTGTTCGGGGAGTACAATATTTGTTTGTTTTTTAACATTTTCATTGGAAAGAGGGGGTGTTGTTGCTGGTTCTTGGAGTTGTGTTTGTTCTGGAACATTTTCGGGTGGTGGCGGTGTTTGGGATTCTTCGATAGGTTCCAAAAGTCCTGTTGGTTCAAGTAATTTTTTTAGTTTTTCAGAAATATAAACGCCACCAGTAGCTTCATTATTTTTTATATATGCTTGGATTCTTTTTTTTGTGGCGATATCATTCCCATATTCTGCTTCAAAAAACATGACTAAGGTATCAAATAGTGCTTGATCTTGTTTTGAAAGTCGTTTTCTTTTTTGGATGAGATCGTAAATTTTATATCCATTTTTTTCTTCTTGCTCTGACGTTTTTGGGGTTTGTGGTGCTTCTGATGTGTTATCTGTTTGTTTATTTTCTTTTTTTATTTCGGTTGCTGTTGGGGGAGAAAATTCTTTGTTAAATGTTTCTTTTAATGCATTTATATTTTTTTGGAAATGAGGATTTTGGTCAATAGGTATATTTTTTTCTTTTTCATTAAACCACAGATCTATTGCCTCGGACGCTTTTTGTTCTTGGTTTTGTATAGATTGTTCTACTGCGGTACGGATTTCTTTTATTCGTGAAAATTGAGGATGATAGGCTACTATAGAGCGTTCATCTATATTATGTATGATTTGTTCTAATGATTGGGGAGTTTGGTAATTTGGATTGGTGATGTCGTGAATAATGGCTTGTGTTTGGGCGTCACTCTCGTCGTTAGTAGTTAATTCAAATAATACATCAATTTTTTTGATGACTTCTTGAGCAGGAAGTGTTGTCTCATTTTTTTCCTTTTCTTTTTTTCGTTTAAATGGATTAAATCGTTCAAGTAATGCCATAAAAAAATAGAGAATGTTATTATTCTCTATTATACACTATTTTGCATGTTATCCTGTAGTGCCAAATCCACCTCGATTGTTTGCTGACATGGTATTAACTTCTTCCCATGTCGCTTGTGTTATTGGGATAAAGACGCCTTGTCCGATTCGTTCTCCTTTTTCTATTTGTACGGGAGTTGTTGTGTGATTGATTACTTGTAATAAAATTTCGTCATCATTTCCACAGTAGTCTGAATCGATAATGCCATAGCCATGGGGGATTGATATTCCTTTTTTCTTTGGTGCACTAGAGCGAAGGCTTACTGCAAGCATGTATCCTGGTGGGGTGGCAATAACAAGATTTGTTGGAATACGGATAACTTCTTGTGGTGCTATGGTGATGGATTCTCTTGCATAGATATCGAATCCTGCTGCGCCAGTGGTTTCATATTTTGGAAGAGGCAGTGTGTTGTCTATGCGTTTAATTTGTACGTTCATGGAGAAGGGGATTAATGATGTTGTCTATTTGTGTATAGAGTGTTGGTAAATCTTGTTCATTTATAATTTTGTACTCTGCTTGAGCACCAAGATGTGTGGCGTATTTGTCTGATTCATGTGTTTCATCTTGTTGAAATTGTTCGAAGGTTTTTTGGGCATCACCAGGATTTTCATTTCGTTCAACTACTCGTTTCCAGCGGATATGGGGATTTGCGGTGAGGTAAATAATGTGTGCATTTGGGAGAGATGTTATAAGATCTAATTCTCCTTGACTCCGAATCCCTTCTACAAGAATAATGTCTACATCGGCATTGTTTGCATCATTCACGAGTGTTGTTGCCAAAATATCTGATCCAAATGTTTGACGAAGTGCGTTGGCGAGATCGGCAAGATTTTTGCGACTTTGTTCAAGGTAGAGTCGATCGAGGATATCTCTGAGTACGGTAGAAAATCGTAATGTTTTTGCTGTATAGTGATTGTTTACATACGTTGCTAGCGTTCCTTTTCCTGCCGCAATATCTGCTACAATGCCAATAACGATACTCTGTTTTTTCATAGTATTTTATGTGGATTATTGAAAATTTTTCCACATTTGGCTTGCCACAGGGCGCATGTCTCCAGAGTATTTACTGTTTAACCCATCTTTTCCGTATGGTTTTTCACAGGGGGAACTGATTTTTTCAAATGCCATTTGGGCAATCGGCATTTTGTAATACAATTTTATGGGTATGTTTGCTGTGTTATGAAGTTCCAAGGTCATTTTGAGGTTGTTTCCTGGATCAAGAAATCCTGCCGTAACGTGGATTAACAGTCCGAGTCGTCCTACAGAACTTTTTCCTTCTAATCGTCCTACGTATTCTTCTGATACTCCGGTTTTTTCATAAATTAATCCAAGCGCAAATTCTCCGGGGTGTATAATGAAGGGGATATCATCAGCGATATCAATAGATTTCATCATGTCGTCTATGGGTTCTTTGGGGTCAATGACGGCGTAACGAGTGGTGTCGTATACGAGAAAATGTTTGTCGAGGTGTAGATCAATAGACGCTGGTTGTAAATATTTTTCGTCGTATGGATCTAACATAATGTGCCCTTCATTGATAGCTTTTTTTATATCTCTGTCTGATAGGATCATAGTAATTATGGTTAGTTGAGAGTAGTGTAGCAAAGCCAGTGCTTCCTTTCAAATGGGGTGTTGATTTTTTTCTCTTGTGAGAAGATGTTATTGTGTGTATTAAAAGAACCACCGTTTTGGTGGCTCTTTTTTGTGGTTATTGAATTTCGAGTTTGATACTTGGTCCCATGCTGCTTGTGAGGTAGAGTCCTTTTATATACATACCTTTTGCAGAAGTTGGTTTTACTTTTTTGATTGCATCTATGAAGTGGAGGATGTTGTCTTTGAGTTTTGTTTCTTCAAAGCTTACTTTTCCTACTGCTTGATGGATGTTTGCGGTGTCATCATTTTTGAAAGAAATTTTTCCTTTTTTCATTTCATCAACCATTTTTGCAACATCTTTGTCTACTGTTCCGTTTTTTGGATTTGGCATAATACCACGTGGTCCAAGAATACGAGCAATGAGTGCCAATTTTGGCATCATTTCTGGTGTTGCTACTGCGATGTCAAAGGTAAGTGTTTTTCCGTTTTTTATTTCTGTAATTTCTTCTTCTCCTAAAACTTCATCAGCCCCAGCGTTTTTTGCTGCTGCTTCATCGTTTGGTCCAACAAATGCGGCGACGGTTTTTGTTTTTCCTGTTCCGTGTGGAAATGTTGTTGTTCCTCGAACAAGTTGGTCTGTCTTTTTTGGGTTTATTCCAAGTCGAGCGTGTAATTCAACGGTTGCGTCAAATTTTACGGTGCTTGTTTCTTTTACGAGTGCTATTGCCTCGTCAAGAGCATACGTTTTTGTCTTGTCGATCTTGGTTGCAAGATCTTTCATGCGTTTTGACATAGTGTCTTTGTTTATGTGGTACAAGCCCTTTATATAAGGTCCCACATGAATAATATGGCGATATTTAACTATATTAAGGGAAATTTGTCAAGTGGGTTTCCCTATAGAGTGAGGGTATATTTATTTTTGCCAAATGGTGGTACACCCTTTGATGATGTTGTCTTTGGTGAAGTATGATGGACAAAAATCACCAAGGTCATTGTTTGGAAAGCAGACAAGCTCACTTTCATGGTCATAAAGAACGCTGAAATCTCCTGTTTTATAGTAAAGGTATTTTCCGCCGATACGGCATTCTTGTATGGTAACTGGTATGATTGATTGTTCCTTTTTGGCAAAGCGTTTTACGTGTTCAAGCCATGAAAGATCTAGTGGTTTTCCTGAGGCAATAACGTCTGTTTTTGTGTTTGATGTGTTGGTTGCTGTGGTGTCTGTTTTTGGTGGAGGAGAAGGGATATCTGCATCAAGGAGTTGTTGTACATCTTTACAAGCACCGTCGTGATTTATTTGTACTCGTTGAGATTCTGCAATACATTGATTGGTATAGGTAAATCCGTCTAGACCACAAACGGGAGCAACTGTTTGTTCGCAGGCTTTTGTGGAGGATATTTCATTTTCTATATCGTCAATGGTTTTAATGTCGTTTGGTGGTGTATTGCTGGTATTTTCTTTTTTTTCTAGTGTACAACTGCCATCTAAAAATTTGAGTGCATCACATGCTTTTTCTTCAGAAAATACGCAAAAAAGTGTTAACTTACTTTTTGTTTCATCAAAGCGTAGTGTTGTTTTGTATCCTTGTTCAAGACAGTTGGCGTATGCTTGTTGGAGTGGTGTTAGTGTTGTCTGGTTGTCTGTTGTGTCTGTTGGTTCTGTTGTTGGTTGTTGTGTTGAAGAACATCCTGCTCCAATGAGAAATACCAAAGAGACAATTGTGAGAAATATTTTTTGCATACGTGTTGACTACGAACGTTTGTTTACTGTTTGTTATTTGATAGTAACGGTGTTTTGCGGAGTAGCATCTGTAAATGCTTTAATGTTTTCACAAGATGTGGTAATGATTCGTTTGACGGCTTCTATGGTATTAAAGGCATTGTGAGGAGTAATAATGGTTCGTTCGTGATCAATGAGGGTATTATTGATTAATCCTAGACGACTCATTTCTGGATTGCACTCTTTGCAAAGTATTTTGAGAGGGTCTTCAAGTAAATCTTCTCCTTCAATGACATCTAATCCTGCTGCGCCTATATTGTTTTTTTGTAGTCCCCAGAGGAGTGCTTCCGCATCAATGAGTCCTCCTCGGGCAGTATTGATGATGATTACTCCTTGTTTCATTTTTTTTATGGCTGCTTTATTAATAATATGTTTGGTGTCTGGAAACAGTGGTAAATGGAGAGAAATGATATCGGCTGTTTTGAATAATGTTGTGAGTGGTACGTATTGAAAATTGTATTGGCCTTGAAGATTTTTATTTGGAAATTTATCAAAGGCAATGATGTTTACATGAAATCCGTGGAGCATTTCTATAAAGCGAAGACCAATGTGTCCCGTACCAACCACACCAATGGTTTTTCCTTTAATGTCCATGCCGCGTAATCCTTGATAGTTAAATACGCCTTCTTTTACTCGTTTTGTGCTGAGGTACAGTTTTCTTGTAAGACTAAGCATGAGTCCTACGGCATATTCTGCCACAGTGTTTTCTCCGTACGTTGGTACGTTGCAAATTGTAATGCCTCTTTTTTTTGCTTCTTTATTATCTATATGATCGTATCCTGTGGAGAAGGTAACAATGAGTTTGAGTTTTGGCATGTTGTTTAAACAGGCTTTGGTTACTTGTGAGTCAACAAATACTCCAAGAATTTCTGTGGCAGGATTTACATTTTCTTTGGTGAGGGGATCTGCGTTAATGGTAACATTGTGTCCTTTCAGTTTTGTTCTGAGGAATTTTTTTAATTCAGGAGTGAGGGTTAGGTGGCAGGTTATGTTCATAGCTCTACTAGTTTATAATGTGGAAGCCAATGATGTTAATTGATAGACTATTTTTTTAACTTATGACTCCTGGTAACTAGTATATCAAAAAACTCACCATTGCGGCGAGTTTTTTTTGAAGTGGAGTTAGTTATTCGGTAATTTCTACTCCCATTTGTCGTGCTGTTCCAGCAATAATGTTCATTGCTGCGTCAATATCGTTGGCATTTAGATCAGCCATTTTTTGTTCGGCAATTTCTTTTAATTGTGTTTTGGTGATGCTTCCTACTTTATCTTTATGTGGATTTCCTGCACCTTTTTTAATTCCCGCTGCTTTCATTATGAGTGTACTTGCTGGAGCTACTTTGGTGATGAAGTCAAACGTTCTGTCTTCGTATACATTGATAATTACCGGTACAACTTCTCCACGTTTGTCTGCAGTGGCGTTGTTAAATTGCGTACAGAAGTCTTGAATGTTGAGTCCATGTTGTCCAAGTGCTGGTCCTACTGGTGGTGCTGGGTTTGCTGCTCCTCCAGTGATTTGCAGTTTGATTTGGGTAAGTAATTTTTTTGCCATAGATATTCATTTGTAGCCAATAGTTTTTGGCCAATAGTAATGTGCATTGTGAGAAGCCCTGGTATATCCAGGCACTATGCATGTGAAGGATCAATACATGATCCGCTTGTGCTTACCTATGAAAGATTGTGCACAAGTGGATCATGTATGTTTGTTTTCGTTATACTTTTTTAACTTGGAGTGCATCAAGTTCAACTGGTGTTTCACGACCAAACATGCTGACGAGTACTTTTACTTTTCCGCGTGTTTCGTCGACGTTTGATACTTTTCCTTCCAAATTTTTGAAGGGGCCGTCTGTAATAAGTACGGTTTGATCAATGTCAAGATCAATTTTGTGTGTGGGATCTTCAACTCCCATTCGTTTTTGGAGTCCTTCAACTTCTTTTGCGTCAATTGGTGTTGGTGTTGTTCCTGATCCAACAAATCCTGTAACGTTTGGTGTGTTTCGTACGACGTACCAAGAATCATCGGTTACGAGCATTTCTACGAGAACATATCCAGGAAAGATTTTTTCTTCTATGGTTGTTCGTTTTCCGTTTTTGATTTTAATTTTTTTTTCTTTGGGAACAAGTACGCCAAAAATTTTATCTGCCATGTCGAATGTTTCGATACGTTGTTCAAGATTTCTTTTTACATTCTCTTCATATCCGCTATAGGTGTGAAGGACGTACCAGCGTCGTCCAAGGTTGAGATTTTGCTTGGCCATATTATTTAATTATTGTGCTGAGACCGAAGTTAAAGATGTAATCAATTAATCCAAAAAACACGGCTAATCCGAGACTGAGGACAATTACAATAATACTGTAGTTTTTGGTTTCTTTTTTGCTTGGCCACACAACCCGTTTCATTTCGCTTATTGCGCCATTGAAATAGTCTTTTATTTTGACAATAATTGCCATATGATTTTTTGTATTTAAAAACGGCCTATGGCCGATTGCAAATTCACTATAGGGCATTTTAGTGTATTTGTCAATAGGTGGGGATAAATTGTGTATATAAAAAAATCAGCTTTGTTTAGCTGATTTTTTTGATTATTTACAGTATACACAGGCATCATCTGTGATTTTTTGACTGAATGATCTGAGCTGGAGGATTTTTTGTGGATCAATTGATGTTTCTGCAAGCCTCCATTTTGTACAGGTTCCTTCGGTTCCTCCACTGCAGGTATATCCAATGTCGTGTAGGATGGTAATCATTTCTTCTGGTGGGTTATCTTGTAGCCAGATTATTGATCCTGCTGTGTATTGTCCATCTGTTATTTCGGCTATTGTTGCCATTCGTTCGTCATTACAATAGCTTGCTGTGAATAGTTGGCCGAGTATTGGCATTTTTTCGTAAAGAGGGATGATGGGGAATACATTTTTTCCTTTTTTATCTTGTGTTGGTTGGTCAGTGCAGTATGATTTGTTTTTTGCAATAAATTGTTCAGCTTCATTTTTGGGTAACGTGTTTCCACATCCAGAAAGAAGGATTGCAAAGGATACTAATCCAAGGGTAATGAGTACAGTCTTCATATGGTTTGTGTGGTCTTTTTCTTGGGGAAAGGCGACCGTATTTAAATATCAAGGTTTGTTACTGATTTTGCGTGTGTTTGAATAAATTTTTTGCGTGGGGCAACTTCACTTCCCATAAGAATGTCAAGAATTTCACTTGCTCGTTCGGCATCATCTACCGTTACTTGTTTCATTACGCGATTTGATGGGTCCATGGTTGTGTGCCAAAGTTGTTCTGGATTCATTTCTCCAAGACCTTTGTATCGTTGGATGTTGAGTTTTTTTGCTTTCTTTTTGTCTTCTTCTTGTATTTCTTCTCCATTTTCTTCCGCTTCAAATTGTTCTCGGGAAATGCCGTGTTTGGTGAGATATTTTTCTAGGGCATCTTCATTATATAACCAGGCAACATTTTTTCCTTGTTTTATGCTGTAGAGTGGTGGTTGGGCAATGTAGATATGGCCGGCGCGAATAAGTTCTGGTAAATAGCGGAAAAACAACGTGAGTAGTAGGGTTCGAATGTGTGATCCATCTACGTCGGCATCGGTCATAATAATGATTCGATGGTATCTGAGTTTTTCAATGTCAAATAGCTCTCCAATGTTTGTTCCAAGGGCAATGATGAGTGATTTGAGTTCTTTGTTTGTAAGAATTTTATCAATTCTGGCTCGTTCTACATTGAGTACTTTTCCACGCAGAGGAAGGATCGCTTGAGTGTGGCGATCTCGTCCTTGTTTTGCTGATCCTCCTGCAGAGTCTCCCTCTACAATATAAATTTCAGAAATTTCTGGACGACGACTGGAGCAATCGGCAAGTTTTCCTGGAAGAGTGAATCCCTCAAGTGCTCCTTTACGAAGAACAGAATCACGGGCAACACGAGCGGCATTTCTTGCTCGTGCGGCAAGAAGACATTTGCCAACGATTGCTTCTCCGTCTTTAGGGTTTTCTTCCAAATAGATCATGAGTGCTTCGGAAAATACTGTTTCTACTGCTGGTCGTACTTCTGGGTTTCCGAGTTTTGATTTTGTTTGTCCTTCAAATTGTGGGTCGGGAATTTTTACGGAAATGATTGCAGTGAGTCCTTCACGAACATCATCGCCGGTAAGGTTAACGTCTTTTTCTTTGAGGATACCTTTATTTCTTGCGTATGCGTTGATTGTTCTTGTGAGGGCTGTTTTGAATCCTGATACGTGCATTCCTCCGTCTGGATTGGTGATGTTGTTGGCAAATGCATGGAGTGAATCTGAATAATCATTGGTGTATTGGAAGGCAATTTCAATGGCAATGTCATCAACGGTTTGTTCTGTGTAAAACACGGTTTCGTGTTTTGGTTCTTTATTTTTGTTGATGTGTTTGATGTAGCTTGCAATTCCTCCTTCGAAATAAAATTGATAACTCGTGTTTGGAAACATTGTCCGTGTTTCATCTTTTTCTCGTTCTTCTTCTGTGCGTTCATCAATAAGGGTAACTTTTACGCCTTTGGTAAGGTATGCTTGTTGTCTGAGATGGTTGACAACGGTTTTCCATTTATAATCAATTGTTTCAAAAATGCTGTTGTCGGCACGAAATGTGATAGTGGTTCCGTCTCCTTCTACTTTACCACCTTTTTTTATTTTCGCTTTTGGTTTTCCGATATTATATTCTTGGGTGTAGATGTTTCCATTTCTGTGTACTTCAGCAATTACATGTGTGGAGAGTGCATTGACTACTGATACACCAACTCCATGAAGTCCACCTGATACTTTATATCCGCCATCACCAAATTTTCCTCCGGCATGAAGTTTGGTCATGACTAGTTCTAACGCACTTACTTTCTTTTTTGGGTGAATGTCTACTGGGATACCACGACCGTTATCGGTAACGGAAACATAATGATCGGGGAGGAGTTTGATTATAATGTCATCACAATATCCTGCCATTGCTTCATCGAATGAGTTATCTACAACTTCCCAAATCATATGATGAAGTCCTTGTGATCCTGTTGATCCAATGTACATTCCTGGTCGTTTTCGGACAGCTTCTAATCCTTCAAGAACATTGATGTGCTTTGCGCTATAACCTTCGGCACCTTTGGTGGTATTTTTTGTTGTCATAATGTTAGTTTTTATCTTGGCTCTTCGTTCTTTGTTCTTGGGATGTCTGCAATTTTTATGAATTAAGAACCGAGAACTTGTGAACATATTGTTCGAGTTGCATTGTAGCATGGGGGGTAGGAGAAGACAAGGGGTTTAGATTCGTTTTTTTTTGGTGTATACTAGGTGTACTTTGTATGTTTTCACGAAAAAAGAATACACAATTTTCACGGTATGTTGACGTGAATAATGATTTTTCTAATAAAGAATTGTCGCTTTCGATGTGGTATTTGCGACACATATTTACGTTAAAAAAAATTGCTATTGGCATATTGATGACGTGGTGTGTTGTTACTATTGGCATTGGTATTGTTTATTGGAGTTATTATTTATTTGTAGGCTATCCTCAGGATCAGCGTGTTTTTGCTGAACTTGCTTCTTTTCCAAATTATCGAGCGCAACAGGAACTCTATAAGGCACAACCAATTCGATTGTCTCATACACAGGTATTTCATGCTGGAGGGAATTTTTATGATTTTGTGAGCACGGTAAACAATGATAACGAACGGTATCAAGCAATCGTACGATATCATTATTCATTTGCTGGTGGTGAAACTTCTCAGCAAATAGCGGCTGTGTTGCCTGGACAAGAAACGTTGTTGGTACAATATGGATTTGAAACAATGAAATTTCCTGCCTCTATTTCACTCGTTATTGACAGTGTGTCTTGGCGACGGGTTAATCCTCATGTACTTGATGATGTTCAACAATATATTGATGAACGCTTTGATTTTGGTGTAGAAAATTTTGATTTTGTTCGTGCTAGTAGAATTGAGGGGATTGATGGTCACCAAATACGTTTTGACATTGTGAACAGATCTGCGTACAGTTATCATGCTCCAGCATTTCATATTGAATTTTATGATGATGGTCAACGTTCAGGTGTCTATTATATAGAGCTTGATACCCTTTTGTCTGATGATCAAGAGCATATTGATTTACGTTCGTTTGCTGATGATTTGCAAGTGAACAGTATTGTGCTTTATCCTATTATTGATGTTTTTGATGCTTCGGTATATATTCTGCCGGGGGATATGTAGTTATATGCGGTATTTATTTCGAATGTATTCACAAATACGTCATCACGATTGGGTTCTCTCAATCGTTGTTTTTATTTTAATTAGTTTAGGCCTTACCGCTATTTATAGTGTTGATCTTTCTCGTGGAGATACCCTTATATATTTTCCTACACAGATACTTGCCTTTTTCCTTGGTGCATGTGTGTTGTTTATTGTGGGACTTGTTCATGTGTCATTTTATCGGTTTTCGGCGAAGTTTTTTTATGCGTTTGCATTTGTGCTTTTAGTGTCGGTGTTATTTTTTGGGGTAACTATTCGAGGAACTACCGGATGGTTTCGTGTTGCAGGATTTTCATTTCAGCCAGCTGAATTTGCAAAGGTAGGGTTGGCTATTTTTTTGGCGTGGTGGATTAGTTTGCATGGAAGAAAGTTTTATCGATGGCAGTTTGTATTAACGAGTGGTGCTATTACTTTTGTGCTTGTGGGGTTGGTGATGATGCAGCCTGATTTGGGTTCTGCGTCAGTACTTTTTTGTGTATGGTTTGGGTTACTCATATTTACTGGAACAAAAAAACGGTATATTGCGGGATTGATTTTGTTGTTTTTGGGAGTGAGTATTTTTTCCTGGTTTTTTGTTTTTAAGCCGTATCAAAAAGATCGGTTGTTGACATTTTTGCAACCAGATGATCCTACACGTGCACTTACGACTGCGTATAATGTTAATCAATCATTAATTGCTGTTGGTGCTGGACAATTGTTTGGTCGTGGACTTGGGTTTGGGTCGCAAAGTCAATTGCATTTTTTGCCTGAGGCACAAACGGATTTTATTTTTGCCGTGATTGCTGAAGAACTGGGATTTATTGGGGTTTGTGTATTGTTATTTTTATATTTTTTATTATTATGGCGTCTGGTTCGAATTATTGATCATTGTAGTGATGATTTTTCAGCCTATTTGGTTGCTGGTGTGGCGCTTATATTTTTTGTGCAGCTATTGGTAAATGTTGGCGGTGCATTGAGTATTTTGCCGGTCACGGGAGTAACGTTACCTTTTGTAAGTTATGGTGGGTCGTCGCTTATTTTAAACTGTTTTTTGATTGGATTGGTGCAAAGTGTTGCTGCTTCAGAATCTTTTGGTGCTCGGGATCAATTTTCTCATGGAATGATTGGGTAGCTTTTGTATCTGTGGGTCTATTGAAAAACTTAGAAATTATGTATAGACTGGATGTATATATAGTGAAATAATTTGTATGTCACAACATCTTGAACAAGAGGATTCACTGTTTTCTCATAATGGGCTTCATTTGGTAAAGGCGTGCCCTGTGTGTAAGCATTCATATCATATTGATGATGCTATTATTGTTGATGAATATGATGGGACAGAATTGGTGCATTTAACCTGTTCTTCGTGTCAATCAGCGATGAAGGTACTTTTGAGTAGTTCTCATGTAGGTATGAGTGTTCTTGGTATGCTTACTGATTTGGGTGCTGATGATATTGATTATATGAGAAGTTCTGCCATGGTTACTGAAGATGATGTTTTGTCATTTCATGAAACATTACAAAAGGATGCTGCAAGATTTCGTTCTTGTTTAGGTATGTAATTATATTGTTATGAAGAATCGTTGGTTATCTTTTTTTCTGGCAAAACGGGATTTGGCAACGCATTTGTATGTGTTGTCTTTTGTTTTATTTATTGTAGGTGTTGTTCTTGGTGGGTGGTTTTTTGTTACGATGTCAGCATCTCGTAGTGCTGCTTTTTTTGTTGATGGGGAAGATGAAGAAGTGTCCGTGGAGGAGGCTGTTGTTCCAGAAAGTATTTGTGAATTTTCTCGATTTTTGGATGGCGTGTGTGTTGATTCTGAAGAAGAACAGTCTGTTCCTGTAGTTGCTGTAATGGTGGAAAATCATGTTGATGCCCGACCACTTTCTGGGATTGCAGATGCTGCTATTGTGTATGAATCGCCGGTGGAGGGGAATATCACCAGATTTATGGCACTTTTTCTACGAGATAGTAACATTGTGAAAGTTGGTCCTGTGCGCAGTGCGCGACCATATTATCTTGATTGGTTGAGTGAATATCCTGGGGCAATGTATATGCATGTTGGTGGATCTCCAGAGGCGCTTGATCGTATTTCCCAATTTGGTTTGTTTGATATGAATGAGTTTTATCGTGGATGGTATTTTTGGCGTGATCAACATCGTTATGCTCCACACAATGTATATACATCTAGTAATTTATGGAAAACGGCTTGGACTGATTATGGTGATACGGCAGCCTCTGTACAGTCTACTCATTGGCAGTTTTCTCTTCAGGATGAGTGTGAGGTAGATTGTTCACCAATTATTTCTGTGTCTTACCAAGGGCATGTGTATGGACCAACATGGATGTATACAAGTTCAACTGGTCAGTATACTCGATTTGAAAATGGGCGTACGTATCGTGATGAACAAGGAAATCCAATTGTGGTGGATACCCTTGTTGTTCAGCGTGTTGTTTCACGTGTTATTGATGATGTTGGGCGTCTTCGTATGGATACTATTGGTTCTGGAGAGGCTGTTGTGTTTCGAGATGGCTATGCTACTGAAGGAGTTTGGAAAAAGGATTCACGTGAATCACAAACAGTATTTGAGGATAGCGATGGAAAGAGTATTCCATTGCATCCTGGAAAAATTTGGATACAGATTGCGTCTCCTTCGACAGATGTTTCCTATTAATAGTGCATGATAATGAAACAGAGGAAAAACACCTCTGTTTTTTTTCGTAATAGCAAATTTTTTGGTATACTGTGCATACTATGATAGAAGGATATCTTTGTTTTTTTGTCATTACTTCATTGGTAAATGCTATCGTGAGTTTTATACTGGCGGTGTTTGTTATTTTTACTGGATATAAAAAAAGGTTAGCTCGTTATTTGTTTTATTTTTGTGGCTCTGTCGCTTTGTGGAGTTTCCCATATTTTTTGTGGCAAATTTCGTCTACGTCTGAGTATGCTTTTTTTTGGTCTCGGATGCTCATGTTTGGCGCGGTGTTTACCTCACTTTCTTATTTGCATTTGGTTATTGTTTTTTTGGGGAAAGATAAAGAACGATTTTATCGGGTGGTATTATCTATTTTTTATCTTTTTTCGTTGTTGTGGGTTGTTCTTAATGCTACTACTAATTTATTTGTTGTTGGAGTTGAACCACGATCTTTTTTCCCGTTTTGGCCAATTCCTGGACCATTTTTTATTCCATTTTTATCGGCTTTTGCTGGACATGTACTTTATGCAACATATTTGTTAGCGGTGGCATATCGTAAGGCAAAAGGAAATAAGCGGAAACAAATTAAATTAATGCTTTTTGGGAATTTGATTGCATTTATTGGTGGAGCGACAAATTATCCGTTGTGGTTTCATATTAATATTGCTCCTTGGGGGAATATTGCGGTTGCGTTGTATGCCATTATTACGGTGTATTCAATAATGCGGTATAAATTTTTGGATTTGCGGGTGGTAATGGCGGAGCTTTTTACGGGGATTATTTTGGTCATATTTTTTGGTGATGTTTTTTTGTCTCGGAGTGTTCCTGAATTAGGGTTTCGTCTTTTGGCACTTGTGGTCATGGGATTATTTAGTTTTGTTTTGGTAAAGTCTGTTCGTCTTGAAGTTGATCGTCGTGAGGAAGTAACTCAATTGGCAAAATCTTTGGAACGGGCAAATATTCAGTTACAACAATTGGATGAACAAAAGACTGAATTTTTGTCTATTGCCTCCCATCAACTTCGAACGCCATTATCTATTTTAAAAGGGTATATTGAACTTTTGAAAGATGGTGCGTTTGGAAAACCAACGAAAAAAATGGTGGCAACACTTGCGGATATGGATGAAACAAATGAGCGGTTGGTGAAATTAGTTGATGATTTCTTGGATATTACTCGTATTGAACAGGGGAGAACATTATTTGTGTTCGATATGCATAGTATGAATAATTTGATTACGAGCGTGGTGGCAGAATTACGTGATCGTGCGATAGCTGCGGAATTTTCTCTTTCATGGGTGCCTCCAAAAGGTATTGACGAAGTGTATATGGATGATGAAAAAATTCGTCATGTTGTATTTAATTTTGTTGATAATGCCATTAAGTATGGGCTAAAAGGAACAATCAATGTAATGTTTGAAAAAAAAGATGGGGGGTATGTGGTTTCTGTAAAGGATAATGGTATTGGTTTTATGAAAGAAGATCAGGTAAACTTTTTTTATAAATTTTATCGGGGGAAAAATGTGCAAGGCACAAACGTAAATGGTACTGGACTTGGTATTTATGTTTGTCGAAAATTTGTGGAGACCCACAATGGGTATGTATGGGCGAGTAGTCCTGGTTTGGGGAAAGGAAGTGAATTTGGATTTTACCTTCCTGGTGGGGTGAAAAAGCGAAAGGAGGTACTTGATGGCGTTACGAAGGTGACATCGAAGGCTTCTCCTGTTGGGTAGCCTTTCTTTTGAGGGACTTTCTTTTTTTCTTTTTTTGCGGTATGCTATGAACCAGTTTTTAAGATTTTTGTTTTTTTCTTATGTTTCAACGACCTTCACCAAATATTGCGCTTTCTCAGCAAGATAATTCACATGTTTCTCCTGATGAAGTAGAAACCGTTGTTGGCCCTTCTGTCCATGTGGAAGGAGATTTTTCTTCTGAAGGAAATATTTTAGTTAAAGGAATGGTATCTGGAAATGTGCAAACAAGTCGTTTGCTTACTGTTGAATCTGGTGCCAAAATTACCGCAAATGTAAAAGCGGGGAATGCTGTTATCTCTGGAGAGATAAAAGGAAATGTTCGTGTGTCTGATCGGTTAGAATTAACCGAAACGGCTCGAATTTCTGGTGATATTTCTTGTGTTATTTTAGCTGTTGAACCAGGGGCACTTATTGTGGGTAAGGTATCAATGGAAGGAATGACTCCAGAAAAAAAACGTACAACAAAAAGTCGTCGTCGATTAACAAAGCTTGTTGATGACACAGATGATGATACTAATATGGAGGATGAATTTTCTGAAGAAGATTCTATTGACGCTTAATCCGTATTTTTTCAGCTAGCGTATGTACATCTATCTGTACGACAATTTTTTGCGTCAGAAAAAGTATGAATCGCAGATGAAAGCAATAGAAAACCGGTTGACAGACTTTGGCATTGCTGGTAAGATATTGCGGTTACAACGATTCGCGAACCCTGAGGTAATTATTGAGGATGAGATAAAACGTGGCGCTACAGCAGTTATCATTGTTGGTAATGATGCAACGTTTGGTCACATTCTTTCTCGGGCAGCACGTTGTGATGTTATTTTTGGTTTTTTACCTATTGGGCAGCAGAATGATATTGCAAACGTTTTGGGTATTCCTGTAGGAGAAGATGCCTGTGATGTTCTTTCTAAACGACGAAAAGTGTTTCTTGACGTAGGGTGGTTTAACAATCGGTACTTTGTTTCCCAACTTCATATTCCATTTTCGCCAATCACTATTGAATACGATGAAAAGTTTCGTGTATCATCTCAAAGTGGTTTGATGGAATTGGTGGTATGTAATTTGCAGCCATTTATTTGGCGGGGGAACAAGGGAGATGAATTTGTTGTTCATCCGCAAGACGGAAAATTAGAAGCATTTATTCGTCCTATGAAGAAAGTTGGGCTATTTCGTAAGCAATACGAAGATCCTAGTGTGTTTCCATTTGAAGAAATGGTGGTGAAGAGTACTACTCCATTTGTGGTGGAAGCTGATGGAAAACAATCGAAAGAAACAAAAATTACGATTCGTCTTGCGAAGAGCCGGATTAATATGATTGTTGGAAAAGATAGAAAATTTTAATTTTGTTCAGGTAGTCCGTCTTCACACTTTGTTATGGCGGATAAACTATCATTGGTAGATTGAGTTTACAATTAATTACTGTTCAGGTGGCGGAATTGGTAGACGCGCTGGCTTGAGGGGCCAGTGGGAATTTTTTTCCCGTGGAGGTTCAAGTCCTCTCCTGAGCACAACCTGGGAAACGAGCTCCATTTTCGAAATATCGAGAATGGAGTTTTTGCTTTAATAAGCAAAGTTTTGCCCTTCAATTCAAGGTTCCACGTCAGTGCTTTTGCGAGCAACTGCTTTTCGTTGTTCGTCCCGGAACACAGGATGGATTTTGCGTTTGCTAAGCAAAAATACGACCGTTCCAAAGGTTCCACAAGTCCGTCACCCTGCCGCTCCTCAAGCTGTTGTTCGAGCGCTATTTTCTGTTTGAGGAGCTTTGAGCGGTCGTGCTGGTAGTCTTCGGTGTCGATGACCTCGTCCACCACCAGCCGCCTGAGGCGTTCAAGGCGGTCCTCCACCTTGGCGAGTCGGCGCATCTGTTCCGCTCTCACTTCCTTCACCACCTTCACACCATCATGCTGCGCCTGTTCTGCGAGCTCGATAATGACGCGCAGCCATGCTTCCGGAAGATGTATCTCGTCCAGGAAGGACGCGAGTTGGGCATCGAGCTCCTTCTCTTGGATCGCACGCTCGGGACAGAAGCCATACCGTCTCTCCTTGCGACAACAATGGTAATACGTATAGACGGTGCCATACCGATTCGTCGTGTGCTTCGCTACGACCGCCGCATGACAAGTGCCGCAGCGGATGAGTCCACGATACGCGAACTGTGATAGCTGGCCTCGGACCATCGGATACACGTGCCCGTTGAGGATTTCTTGGACGCGCTCAAATTGCTGCATCGTGATCATGGGTGTGTGCGCTCCGACATATGACTCGCCTGCGCGACGCATGACTCCCGCGTAGAAGGGATCGCGGAGCAGACGGTAGATGCCCGACTTTGAGAGCAGTTGTCCTCCAGATCGTTTGTGCACCGGCGTCGTCAACCCCATCTGCGTCCGAGCTGTCATCAAGACATCGAGCACAGGGTTGCCTTCAAGAACGAGTTGCCAGATGGATCGGACGAGAACGAATCGCACAGGGTCCTCGACAAGGCGTTTCGTCTCGTGGTCGCGGATGTAGCCGAGCTTGGGGTATCCCGGCCACAAACCTCGTAGCAGCGTCTCCCGATTGCCACGTTTCACGTTGTCTGACAGGTCGTCGCTGTACTTGGTGGCCATCCCGAAGATGATGGACATGAGGAGTTTGTCGTCGCCGGTGCCCGTGTCGTCTGTCGAGCCCGTGTCGTCGCCTGTGCCCG
>CAZEYK010000005.1:30141-38270 GCA_964516055.1 uncultured Gammaproteobacteria bacterium | reverse complement strand
TCACCAGAATAGGGAAGTGAAATAGTAAATTGCACCATAGAATTATCATAAATAAGGAGGCTTGTCTTCGTTGCGCCAATATCAAGCACGGCTCTTGCCTCTTGTTCGTATACTTTTTTTGCCGTAATCATAGAACGCGCAAGAGCAAGTGATTCAGGTTCGAGCGCAATAATACCAAGACCACAGCTTTCCAAAAGGTAGGTATAACTTCTCACTACTGTTTGAGGAGCGGCAGAAATAAGCACAGACATCTTTTTTTCGTCCGTTGCCGAAGGGATGATTTGCCAATCAATAAAAGAATCAGACTCATCAAACGGAACATGTTTTTTTGCTATTTCAATGATATTCGCATCAACAATTGTATCGGATGAACGAGGCACGGAAATGAGTTTAATAAAACTTTGTGGTTCAGGAATGGTTGCCACACACCATTTTGATTTTATAGCACGCCTCAGACCTTTTTTGGCTTGAAGGAGTTGTACAATAAATGATCGTACTTTTTCAGGCTGTTCAATAATACCATTTACAATAAGTCCTGGTGGCAATGCTACAGAACGATAGTCATGTAATTCATATGACGCTCGTTGTCTTCTGTGGGAAATATTAACAAGCTGTACGATTTTAATCGACAAATCACTAATATCAATACCAAACGCTTGTGGGAACGGAGTACTAAACATACAAAAGTTTATGGTTCAAAGGGAAAATAGCACAATTGAACGATACATGTTGAATAGTGAACAAAGAGTTAAAAATTTTGAACTAAATTATACATCGGCATAATAACAGCAACTGCCATACCTCCAACGGCAACACCAAGCACTAAAATAATAACGGGCTCAATAATGGTAGTAAAGTTTTTCATCATTTTTTCAACCTCTCTATTATAAAAAGTAGACAATTCGACAAGGAGCTGATCAACTTCTCCTGAACGCTCTCCAACCATAATCATTTCTGTTACCATGGGAGGAAATAACCGATCGTAATTTCGAAGAAGATCAGAAAGTGGGGTTCCACTTTTTACTCCTTTTGCAACAGTATGAAGTGCTTCTTTATATTGTATATTGGCACAGGTATCTGCCGTAATATCTACCGCATGTACTATGGGAATAGTACTTTTTAACATAGAAGAAAGAGTCAAAGAAAATTTTGCCAAATTAATTTGTTTTATAACTGGTCCAAAAATTGGAGCACGAAGCAGGATAGCATGAATAATCCGGCGAAAACTAAGGGATTTTTTCAATAAAAGTACATACAAAGAAATAACACTCACCAACACAAGGACACTAATCAGCAAATATAAAGGATTACCCATAAAGTTCGTAATTACAATAAGAATACGCGTAGCAAGTGGCAGTTCAGAATCAAACTCATCAAAAATAGCTACTAGCTTTGGGAGTACTACCGTTACCATCATAACTCCAATTCCTCCCATAGCGGTAAGTACTACAGATGGATAAATCATTGCACTGCGAATGCTTGATGCGAGCTCATGGCTTTTTTGCATCTGGATAACAATTTGTTCTAAAGATTCCTCAAGTTTTCCGGCTTCTTCTCCCGCTTCAATCATACTCACATAAATAGGAGGAAAGGCATGCGGATATTTTTGTAATACAGAGCTAAGCGTTGATCCTCCTTCAACCTGTGTTTTTACTTCACCAATAATTTTTTTAAACTTCGCATTCTCCATTTGCTTAGAAAGAATATCGAGCGCTTCAACAAGAGACAATCCTGCGTGAACCATAACCCGCAAATGATCAACAAAAAATATTTTTTGTACAAAAGGAATCCTGGTCAAATGATCAGAAACAAAGGCATTAATTTTTTGTTCAAATGCAGAAAGTTCTCGCTTCTTTTTTTTCATAAATATTATGCATAAACTATGAAACAGTATAACATATTTTTATTATCCCATATACAAAAAATATGTTGTTATACAGCAACATATTTTTTAAACAGTAGTGAAAAAAACGAAAGGATACGTAGTTGTTAATCCCTCGTGACCCGCAATACTTCTTCAATTGTGGTAATACTTTTTTTTGCTTTGATTAGTCCATCTTGGAGCATGGTGATCATTCCTGTTTCTTCAGTATACTTTTTAAGCTCCTCCGCCGTTGCACGGCCATTAATTTTCGCGGCAACATCTTTTGTTATTTCCATGACTTCATAAATACCAATCCGTCCTTTATAGCCTGTTTGTCCGCATCGTCGGCACCCTTCTCCACGATAAAATGTCATGGATTCAACAGACGTTTCTTTTGAATCCAAGGACACCCCATTCTTTTTAAATAATGCCTTGATGTGTTGGGTATCAAACCCTCGTTCCAGTTCTTTTAATGCACGCTTTTCCAATTTAAAGGGCTGTACACAATGTTCACAAATTTTTCGTACAAGCCGTTGTGCAACAATGATGTTTGCCGTATATGCCACCAAAAATGGGGGAATACCCATATCAAGAAGTCGTGGAATAGTGGTAGGAGCATCATTTGTATGGAGACTAGAAAGTACCAAATGTCCCGTCATTGCCGCATGGATCGCAATTTCAGCAGTTTCTTTATCTCGAATTTCTCCTACCATGATAATATCTGGATCTTGTCGCAAAAATGATCGAAGCCCAGACGCAAAAGTAAATCCAACACGAGCATTCACCTGGCTTTGGTTAATGCCATCTACATGATATTCAATTGGATCTTCAATTGTTGAAATATTTACACTAGGTTGATTCAAAATACCGAGGACAGAGTAGAGCGTGGTTGTTTTTCCAGAACCTGTCGGACCAGTAACTAAAATAATTCCATGCGGTTTGGAAATGGCATCTTCCACGAGCCTTTTTGGTTCAGGAAGAAAACCAAGTTCATCAAGAGATAACGGTTTTTGCCCTTCGTGGAGAAGCCGCATAACAATTTTTTCTCCATCGTATACTGGTAAAATAGATACACGGAATGCAACTTTTTCTTCTTGTATTTTTATTTTAAATCGTCCATCTTGGGGTAACATGTGTTCATCAATTTTTAGATTTGCCAATACCTTAATACGTGCCACAATAGCTTGCTTCACTTCTTTTGGAAGCGTCATCATGGGCTTAAGCAAGCCATCAATACGATAGCGAACAGTAATGAGTTTTTCTTTTGGTTCAATATGAATATCGCTTGCACCTTCAAATACCGCATGCTCCACGATCGAGTTTACGATATTAATAATAGACACCTCTTGTGCTGCTTTTTGTAAGGCCTGTTCATCAATTTCTTCTCCTTCTTTTAACTCTTCAATACCAATATCACTTGATAAATCAGCATGATATCGGCGAAGTGCATCTTGCATGTCAGAAGGAGCCGTCACATAAACTTGCGGATTAAGACCTGTTTTTCTTCGGATAAACTCAATCGTTTGCACATCCATAGGGTCTAGCATGGCAATATAAATATCAGATTTACTTACCTTAAACGCCGCAATTTGGTGGGTTTGAGCAAGGGGAGCAGGAACTATATTCAGAACATCTTTTTTAATATCGCGCCCTTTTAATCCAATAAACGGTGTTTCCAGCGCTGTCCCTATTGCCTTATATAATTCTGTTTCGTCTACAATATCTTCATCAATAATGTATTGTTGAAGTGATTTATGAATTTTTTTTGCCTTTGCTTCATACGCAGTAAGATCTTTTTTCTTTAAGGCAAAAGAAGATTGTAATATGTCGAGAAAAAAAGATGATGGAAGCATACATGATGTGCTAAGTCATATTTCTCATTAAAAAATAAGCAAGAAAGAGAAACATGGTATTTCCCGGAAATAATCGGGAAGAATAATAATGTTGTTGTCTCACTATTGGTGAGAACGCAAAGATAAATGATCAACGGCTGCCTGAGTAGCTTTTCTTCCTCGAGGAGTTCTTTCAAGCATACCAATTTGGATAAGATATGGCTCATAGATTGTCTCAATTGTATCCGTTTGCTCCCCGGTTGCAGCCGCCAAAGTACTTAAGCCAACGGGCCCTCCCTGAAATGTTGTGATAATAGTGTCAAGAATATGACGATCTACATCATCAAGACCATATTCATCAACGTGGAGTAAGTGAAAGGCACCCATTGTTGCTCGTACGTCAATTATACCATCGTGTCGAACCGTTGCATAATCTCGGACACGTCGAAGTAGCCGGTTTGCTACTCGAGGCGTTCGTCGGGATCGTTCGGCAATCATAGCACTTGCCTCATCGTGGAGAGTAACCTTGAGTCTCCTTGCATTTCTTTTTACAATAAGATCAATATCTTCATGATCATAAAAACGAAAATGAAAGACATGGCCAAATCGATCACGGAGCGGGCTGGAAAGCAAGTTCATCTGGGTGGTTGCCCCAATCAAAGTAAAGGGATTGAGCGGCATCCGAAGCGTTCTTGCTGTGGGACCTTTTCCAACAATAATATCAAGAGCAAAATCTTCCATAGCACTATAGAGCACCTCCTCAATAGTTTTATTCATTCGATGAATTTCATCAATAAATAACACATCTCCATGTTCGAGTTGAGAGAGAATAGCGGCTAAGTCACCCACGCGGTCAAGCGCAGGACCAGAAGTAACTCGAATCGTGCTCGCCATTTCTTTGGCAATAATATGTGCTAGCGTTGTTTTCCCCAAACCAGGGTTTCCATGAAGCAATGTGTGTTCAAATGCATCACCACGGGTTTTCGATGCCTCAATAGCAATAAGAACAGGTTCTTTTATATGATGTTGTCCTACAAACTCAGTAAGATCAGCCGGGCGGAGTGTTTGTTCAACAACAACATCTTCCTCTTCATCCCCGGGGGGCAATATATGAGAAGAAACAAGACGGGTATGAGTAGATTGTGTAGGTAGTGATTCCATATCATACGTAGTATAACAAAACAAAAAAAAGACAAACGAAAATTCATGCACAGATGTGCATAAAAAAATGTGGATAAACAGAAAAATATATAAAAAAAACACGTCAAAAAAATTCCTTTCTCGCTTTGTTGAGATAAAAAATACGTCAAGCACCAGCTAATTTGGCAGGAAAAAAGAGGTTGTGCTATAATAGCACGTGCCTGTACTTGACCACTACATATCGTGGTTGTCTCTCGGCTTAGATACTACATATAGTATTGGCTAAGAAGATGGCAAGAGCGCCAACTGCGCGTTTTTTCCCCTTAATGGGCTATAGGCAACACCTCAATCACGTTATTTGTATATACTTTATGTCTCCTACAACGCTCATACAAAACATCAGAAAACGCAATGGAAATATTGTGCCTTTTAAACGAGAAAATATTGAACATGTTATCAAAAAAGCGTTCATTCAAGTACACGGAAAAGCCGATGAAATCAAAATATCAGACATGGCACAGCATGTGACAACCCATTTAGAAAATATTGTAAAAAAGACAAAAGAAGAGGTTCCAAATGTAGAGCAAGTACAAAATATTGTAGAAAGCGTACTCATGGAAGAGGGATTTTTTGATGTAGCAAAAGAATATATTATTTACCGCTACGAACACCAAAAAATTCGTGAGCAAAAAAAACAAGAAACTATTGAAAAAATAGAACGAGAGGGACTCTACATCACCAAGCGATCAGGAGAAAAGCAATTATTTTCAGAACAAAAGCTCAAAACCTACCTAACCAGATTTATTACAGGGTACGAACAAATTATTCATGTGGATGATCTTGTAAAACAATGTAGAAAAGAACTATACGAAAATATTGAGTCTAAAGGAATTTCTACCTCACTTGCCCTAACAACGAGATCCTATATTGAAAAAGATCCTGCATACGCAAAAGTTGCGGCACGTATTATAACCGACATTTTATATAAAGATGTTATTGGAGAAAAATTTGATTACAATAATCTTGAAACGCTCTATCGAGAAGCATTTACCAAATATATTGTAAAAGGAGTTCGCCTTGGGCGACTTGACCCTCGCATGCTCGTGTTTCCACTAGAAGAACTCGCACAAAAACTTGTTATTGAACGAGATGATTTATTTGAATACATTGGTATCCAAACACTTTGTGATCGATATTTTGTTCGAGATCCAAAAGATGGAAAATTGCTTGAAACTCCACAATTTTTCTTTATGCGTATTGCCATGGGGCACGCATTGCTTGAAGACGATGACACCCGAGCAGAGTGGACACACAAGTTTTATGAAATCAGCTCAACACTTCGATACATGAGCTCAACACCAACACTGTTTCACGCAGGATTAACTACCCCACAACTCAGTTCATGTTATCTAACAACGGTAAATGATGATCTTAGTCATATTTTCAAATGTTTTGGAGATAATGCACAATTATCAAAATGGTCAGGAGGATTAGGAAATGACTGGACAAACCTTCGGGGAACTGGCGCACATATCAAAACAACAGCAGTAGAATCACAAGGAGTTATTCCATTTTTGAAAATTGCGAATGATGTTACGGTTGCTATCAATAGAAGTGGAAAACGACGAGGAGCCACCTGTGCTTATCTTGAAACATGGCACATTGATATTGAAGATTTTCTTGAATTAAAAAGAAACACAGGAGATGAACGAAGACGAACCCACGACATGAATACGGCAAACTGGATTCCAGATCTTTTCATGAAGCGGGTACGAGAAGATGGAGATTGGACGCTTTTTTCCCCAAATGAAACTCCTGATTTGCATCATATTTACGGAGAAGCATTCCAAATGCAATACGAGCTTTATGAAAAACGAGCAAAAGAAGGAAAAATACGGCTTTACAAAACGATAAAAGCAAAAGATCTCTGGCGCAAAATGATTTCTATGCTTTTTGAAACAGGACATCCATGGATGACCTGGAAAGATCCATGTAATGTTCGTTCTCCACAAGATCATGCAGGAGTCGTTCACAGTTCAAATTTATGTACAGAAATCACACTCAATACTTCAGCCGAAGAAACCGCGGTATGTAACCTTGGTTCACTCAACATGGATAAACTGGTACGTGATGGAAAACTCGATGAAGGAATTGTCCGAGAAACTGTTGCTATTGCAATGCGTATGCTCGATAACGTTATCGACATCAATTTTTATCCAACACCAGAAGGAAAAATTTCTAACGTTCGTCATCGACCAGTAGGGCTTGGTGTCCGAGGATTTCAAGATGCGCTCTACATGCTCGACATTAACTTTACTTCGGAAGAATGCGTCACCTTTGCCGACGAAAGTATGGAAATGATTGCCTATTATGCATACTTATCTTCATCAAAACTTGCAGAAGAACGAGGGGCGTATCAAAGTTTTCGTAGTTCAAAATGGGATCGAGGAATTATGCCACTTGATACTCTTGATCTTTTAGAAAAAGAACGTGGCGAAAAAATTCATGTAAATCGTCAACACAAATATAATTGGGATGTCGTAAAAGACTCAATTAAAAAGAACGGCATGAGGAATTCAAACTGTATTGCTGTTGCACCAAACGCATCAACGGCAACATTATGTGATTGTTTCCCAACCGTTGAGCCGATCTACAAAAATCTTTATGTAAAATCAAACATGAGCGGAGAATTCACCGTTATCAATAAATTTCTCGTAAATGATCTCAAACAACTTGGGCTTTGGAATGAAGAAATGCTTACGCAGTTAAAATACAACGACGGAAGTATCCAAGACATTGCAGGAATTCCAGACAAACTCAAAGAAAAATATAAAGAAGTGTTTGAAATTGGACCACAATGGCTTATCAAAGCAGCAGCTCATCGGGGAAAATGGATTGATCAAAGTCAATCACTCAACTTGTTTTATCAAGGAACATCAGGAAAAGATCTTTCAGACATCTACTTTTACGCATGGTCACTTGGACTCAAAACAACATATTATCTTCGAACCATGGCGGCTTCTCAGGTAGAAAAAAGTACTATTGGATTAAGTCTTGATGCAGACAGTGTACAGGCACAAGCAGCGTCCTCTACTGCAGTAAAAGCGTGCAAGATTAATGATCCAACGTGCGAAACCTGCGAATCTTAAACAACCTCGTTCAGTATTCCGAGCTCCTCGTTCATAGAAAAAAAGATTGATAAAGAGCCTCAAGAATCATGAACCAAAAACCATGAATCAAAAAATATGAACAAATCAGGCATCCTAAACAATTCACCCGTGGATCCAAATAAA
>CAZEYK010000005.1:0-30131 GCA_964516055.1 uncultured Gammaproteobacteria bacterium | reverse complement strand
AAAAAACATGTCATTATTCAAACATGAACTATTGGATCCAAATAAAATTCTTCCCATGCGATACAAATGGGCAAGAAAGTATTATAAACAAGGGGTAAACAACAACTGGACTCCAGAAGAAGTCCCCATGATGGACGATATTGAACTCTGGAAAAAGTCACCAGAACGTGGTGGGCTCACCGAAGAAGAACGACGCATGGTACTCTGGAATTTAGGCTTCTTTTCAACAGCAGAAAGCCTTACCGCAAACAACATTGTCCTTGCTGTATACAAACATGTCACCAATCCTGAATGCCGACAATACTTATTACGTCAGGCATTTGAAGAGTCAATTCATACCGACATGTTTATCTATAGTTGCGATTCTCTTGGATTGAATCCAGATGAAATTTATACCATGTATGAAAATGTCCCAAGTATTAAGGCAAAAGATGATTACGTCGTTGGAATGACCTCTTCCATTCTCGATGCAGGGTTTAAGACAAACAGTCCAGAAAATATTAAACAGTTTGTTCATGACCTTATTGGGTATTACGTGATCATGGAAGGAATTTTCTTCTATGCAGGATTTGCCATGATGCTTCAATTGCTCAGACAAAATAAAATGGTTGGTATGGGAGAACAGTTTCAATATACACTCCGTGATGAATCTATCCACTTGGCCTTTGGTGCTGATCTTATCAATACTATCGTCGCCGAAAATCCAGAAATTTGGACGAGTGAATTCAAAGCAGATATTACCGAAAAAATTAAAAAAGCTGTTGATCTGGAACATGATTATGCAAAAGACTGTCTTCCACGAGGAATTATGGGGATGAACGAAGAAATCATTCGTGAATACCTTGAACACATTGCTGATCGGAGACTAGAACGAATTGGACTTACCGCCGTATACGGAAGTGACAATCCATTTCCATGGATGAGTGAAATTATGGATTTAAAAAAAGAAAAAAACTTTTTTGAAACGAGAGTCACCGAATACCAAACATCAGGATCGCTCGAATGGTAATACCTTCACCAACAAAAGACATGCTTGTCTGGAAACAAAAACCACGCTATACGTAGCGGGGTTTTGTTTTTACTAGAAGCAAGATATGTTATGATCCAAAATTCCTTTCTTCCGTATCAAAAAAAGAAAGTGCTTGGTCGAGTTCCTTTGTATCAAAGGCTGGCCAAAACGTGTTGGTAAAATACAATTCAGTATAGGCAGCTTGCCAAATTAAAAAGTTAGATAATCGCTGTTTTCCTCCGGTACGAATAATCAAATCAAGGGGAGGGTACCCTGCGGTATCAAGATGCTGTTCAAGAGTTGTCTCTGAGACATGATTTATTGTGTTGTCTTGTATCATTCGTTGTATTGCTCGCACGAGCTCGTCACGACCACCATAATTAATGGCAAACGTAAGCGTTAGTTTGGAATGATCACTTGTTTCGTTTACCATTGTTTGCAACACCTGTTGAGTTTTTTTTGGAAGTTTTGACATGTCGCCAATAACACGAATACGAACGTCGTTGTCTGTTAGTTCTTTCAAAAATTTGGGGAGCCGTTCAATCAACCCAAAAATGTGCGTTAATTCTTTTTCACTCCGATTAGTTAGATTTTCTGTAGACAACGCATAAAGTGTTAAGTAGGGAATATTGCGGTCAAGCATTGCTTGCGCCATAACACGGATAGCTTTTGCGCCCTCACTGTGTCCTTTTATTTTGGGCAACCCATGTTGTACTGCCCAGCGACGATTACCATCCATAATCATGGCAATATGGTGCGGAGTATGTTTCATAATGCAAAAATAAGAAATAACGCAGGTACACTATCGTAGATATGATCTATTGGCAAGCCTTGATTTCATAAAAAAATAATGATACAGTACGCTCGAAAAAAAGATGCCCAGGTGGTGGAATGGTAGACACGAGGGACTTAAAATCCCTTGGTAGCAATACCGTGCGGGTTCAATTCCCGCTCTGGGTACAATAAAAAACAATTTAGCTATGCTAGAGTGAACTAAAGAAATTATACGCCGCCGCCTGGTTACTCTTTTGAGCAGCTAGGTCGTGCCATATAATGGCAGGGAACAGAGAAACACAACGAACAAAAGTACAAAGGAACATGGAGGGCTGTGCCACGCAAATGAACAGCATCAATGCACATAAACCCTCTTTATTATAGAACAGCCGTTATATCATAAAGAGAAAAAAGAACTCGCATAGTTGCGAGTTCTTTTTGTTAAAAAATTATTTCCACATCAAACGAAATGGATACTCCAGGAGAACCAACGATAGCAGTTCCATCTGCATCATGGCGGATGTCATTTTGTGTTTGATGTAATGCTTCCGAACAAGACAAATAGGTACACCAATTAGTTGGATCATTTCCAGATACAACCGGAGAAATACGCAACATACTTTCTTTACTGGTATTATCTCCAGCAAACCAACCGCCCGTGGCATCAACGTGATCAATAACTTCTCCCAAATCATTCGTGAGTTGCAGAGACTCTCCCGTATTTTTCATTCCGCCCATATAGACAATACCATCAACATCAGAAATAGTACTCGTGGACGTCCTCTCTAGTACCGCATATCCCCCCGCGGTAATGTTTACTTGAGACAAATCAATAACAGTATTTCCCCACGAAAGTTGCCAACCAAAAAGATCAATACCCTCAATTCCAGGATTATAGAGTTCTATCCATTCATCATTAGGAGATGCGTGTGTCCCCATCCAGGCAATTTCAGAAATAATAACCTTTTCACTTATCTGTTCAGGAAATAAAAATTCAGAAAACGTCCAGTCACCACCATTCCCTACCGCATCCGTTCCTCGAACTCTCGCAATCACCGGAATCGTTTGAATTTGTGCTGCTATTGGAAATGAAATAACAGAACTTGTGGTTGTCTGAGTAAACCACACACACGGTGTTTCCAAAAAGGTAGAAATCAAATCAGGAAATGATTGCAAAAGAGGGGATTCACTATCAATAAATATTGATGATCCATCAGGACATATATCAAACACATCACCAGGTCCAGGAGGAAATAAAAATTGCACCTCAAAAGAAACATCCTCCTCTTCATCCAAAATGGTTGTTTCTAATAGTTCATCACCGTGGCGTAAAGTAACAAAAGAAACAACGGGAGGAGTTGTGTCTCTTTCAATCACGAAAGACGACGATGCTGACGATATCCCTTGCGTATCCATTCCAACAAACGCAAAGGTATTTGCTCCCTCCTCAAGAGGAACTGTCATTGACCACTCGCCATCAATTACCGTTGAGGTAACAGTTAGTATTTCATTTGTTCCTGACACTACAGAAATAGTACTACTCGCAATTCCTTCAAGAATAATCGTATCGGAAGTGGCAATGGTTGGTGCGGTGGTAACTATTGGTGATGGTAATATATCAGGAGTAATAATTTCAGTGTCGCGAAAAATCGTTGTGCTTACAACAGCGGTTATTTCAATGCCGTTGTTATCAAGCCCCACAAATGCAAGCGTAGATGTTCCTAAAGAAAGATCAACAGGGAATGACCACACTGTTTGAGTCACCGAGACCGTTGATGTTGTTTCCTCCAACATTACCGAAGCTACATCTCCCATTGCAGTACCTTCAACAATAATGACAGAGGATGTTGTAATATATCCATCAGCAATAGAAGTAATTTCAATAGAAGAGGGAACAGGAGTGGTATCTATTTCAACAGGATCATCAGGAAAAGATTCTGGAATAGGCTCAACAGCAGGTTCTTCTTGAGAAGATCCTCCGCCGCCAGTAAGTCTCTTAAAAAAATCAATCACTTTTTTGACAATACTCTTTTGCTCAACAGGGGTCTTTTCAAGAGGTATTTCTATTGGTGGAGGAGTAACATCTTTCGGAAAAGTAGGAGGAACTATTTTTTCAGAAAGTACCTCTTGTTGTGGCAGTGGTTGGGAAGATTCTTGTTGTTCAGAAACGATTATCCGAATAGTAAAAAAAATATTTCCAATTTGTACAAACGATCCATGATCTTCGCGAACAACTTGAACACGAAAATCAACAGTTCCTGGTTCTTGTGGTACACGCATACGAAAAGAAAAAGATCCGTTTTCTTGAGCCTCTACCTGTGATTGATCAAGCCGCGTGGGGCGAAGTTTTGTAAGCCACGATTCATGATAAAATACCGCATTTTGCGCCTGCCCACCCACTACGTTAAGAGAAATATTTTTATTTTGCCAAGGAGTATTGCCATCATTCGTTGCTAGGATAGAAACTAATACTTCCTGTCCAGGATCGGCTTCGACAATAAGAGGAGATTTGGCAAAGGATAAAGCGTACAAAGGTTGTTCTGTAAGAGGCACGGATGGACGATCTATTTCTTCTATAGGTACATCAGAAAGCTCTTGAGCGGTTGGTAAAGAAGAGTTGGATGGTTTTGTAAACACGTGCCATATTTGCCAGCTCAAAAGGCTATTCCACAAATTTGACCAGAAAAAGTTAGTAGATTTTTCAGGTTCAGCCGTAGGTTCTTCAGCAGCAGAAATTTCATCCTCTACAACAAGATCTTTATTTAAATCAATAAACGCCGAAGGTTTATAACGATGAGGTGCATAGCCGTCTATTCCAGAATAGCCAGTTCCTGCTCCTCCATTACCAGAATCTATTTTCAAAGATTCAGAATCTTTAATTTCAAAATGTAAGTGTGGAATATAGGGGCATACGGAACCTATTTCAGCAATTTTTTCTCCTTTTGATATATGTTGTCCAGGAGTTACTAAAACATTAGTTAAGTGAGAGTACTGTGCAAAAATCTGGCTAGGATTTTTTTCAGTTTCTTCTGATAGTATTGTCCCATCAGTATTAAATTTAAGCGGATCTGAAACAAAATGTTTTATAATAATAACAGGTCCCCAGCCATGATTTTTTGATCTTGGGCAGTTGGGCCAACCAGATACATACTCAACAATACCATCTGCTATTGCATAAACTGGATTTCCAACATCGCCAACAAAATCTTCACCCAAGTGTCCAATATATTTTTTCCCAGTATTGGCAGTCCATCCTTCTCCAAGCCGAAGACTTATTGGTAGGATAGAAGTATCCTTTGCTGATTCTGGATAAGAGAATCCAGAAAAAACCATTGCCTCACATGGCTTAAAAAATAAAAAAGAAATAACAATAACAACAATATAAAAAAATTTACTTAATTTATACATATCCCCCCTTAATTTATTTTTAAAATTTTATTTTTTTCATTATTTCTTGAAATGAAATATTTTCATCAAATAAAGTAATTTGATAAATAGTATTATCTTTCAACAAAAAATAATTAGCTATATAGTTCAAAGAACCATGATCTTCCACAAGATAAAGTTCCTCTTGTAATTTGTTTGGAGAAGAATAACAGTCAGGACAGTTAGAATTTAATATCCAGTCATCTATCCAATTTTTTAAAGGGATAGATTTATCGAAGTTAAAAACAGAAATTTCATAACCTTCTGTATTTGCCGTTTCATTTTGGTCAGAGGGACCGACTGAAATAGTATTTTTATCACTATAGAGAATTTTCCAGTTTGGTTCTATTTCTAGTGTTAATCCAAGAGAGTCATCACTAAGAAACGTTTTTTCCTTATCTTTATAGATATTTATTTTTTTAGGCTCTTCAATATTTTTTTTATTGAAATAAAAAACCGCCCCAACAATTCCAAGAATTATCACGACGAAAACAACATAAATAATCAACCGATTCCCAAAGGAATATTTTTTAGTAGTCATACCTCCTTAATTAAAAATTATTTTCAATATAACACATCATAAAAAAAATGCAAACGCAGCAATTAAAAAATCAGCATAAATTGCTGATTTTTTTACAAACTGATTAATTCTTTTTCAACTCCAACTTATAATACTGATCATAAATAGCCAGCACCGCCAAAAATAATGCCGCCACCACAGGTCCAATAACAAACCCAGAAATCTCAAACAACGCCAGCCCACCAAGCGTAGAAAATAACACCAACAATGGATGCATCTGAATATCCTTCTCAATCATCTTTGGCCGCAAAAAATTATCAATATTACTAATTAACACCGTTCCAACAATTAATACTGTGAGCCCTTGCCAAACATTTCCAAGCGCAATCATAATCAACCCCGCTGGAAACCACACAAGAAAAGATCCAATTGCAGGGATAATAGACAAAATAACCATAATAACTCCCCACACAAACGCTCCCTGAACACCCGTCGCCCAAAATAGTAAACCACCCATCGTTCCCTGAATACCACCAATCACAAGCGTACTCTTGAGCGTAGAGCGTACCGTAGAGGTAAAGCGTTGATATAGCATGTTCTCATATTTATTTCCAAGCGGAGACAAATGTGCCAACGTATCCAAAATTTTCTTTCCATCTTTAAAAAAATAATACAACGTATAAAGCATGATAAATGTCATAAAGGCAAACCGGATAATATTTCCCGTAAGCGCAGTTACCTTATTAAACAAAAAGCCACTAATAGATCGGGTAACATTAGTAATATACGCGGTCCATTCCGTACGAATAGTTTCTAAATAAGGAGCAAAGAACGCATTATGTTCCACATAAGATAAAAACCGGTTTTCTCCCTGAGCATTAGTCACAAAAAAATTATTTTGCGATACCGTATCATACAAATCAGACGTTTGATACACCACCAGTACAGATATCAGTACCATTGGCACGAGCAATGTTGCCACCACAATCATTACCGAAAGAAGTGAACTGACACTAGGCATTTTTGTATGATGGGTAAGCCAGACATACACAGGATAAAACATAATTGCAATTACCGCAGCCCAAAAAATAGGATAAAAAAATGGGCGAACGACATACAAAAGTAATGCACCAAAAATACCAAGTAATACAAAATAGAAAATAGAACGCAATCGATGAAAGCTCATCACATGTTTAGAAACTGGCATAAAAAAAATAATTACATTACCTATACTATATCATACAATAAAAAAAGACACAGCAACACTGCATCTTTTTTATCCAAAAAGGTACACTATTTTTCCGAAAAAACCCGACGGATAACTTCTTCAACATCAGCCTCATTTATCAAAATATCATCAACGGGAAGTGTTGTGAGCATTTTTGCTGCCACCCATCGAGCATCTTTTTTAGGCACTTCAAGAATAACACGCTTTGCTGTATATTCTTTTATTTTTCCCAGAGGGGAAAGCACTGATTTTTCTACTTTCTCAGTAAAGGTTACTTCAAGTTGTTTTGTGACCGCATATTTATCAACTAATGTTTGGAGTTTTCCATCATACATAAGTTCCCCATGATTAATAATCACCACTCGGTCACACAGTGCTTCCACATCTTCCATATAATGAGAAGTCAAAATAATAGTTGTCTTCTTTTCTTTATTATACTTTTTCAAAAATTCTCGAATATTATTTTGAGAAATAACATCAAGACCAATTGTTGGCTCATCAAGAAACAGAACCTTCGGTGAATGAAGAAGTGCTGCCACAAGCTCACATTTCATTCGTTCTCCAAGTGATAATTTTCGTACCTGTACATCAAGAATACCTTTAATATCCAAAAGCGTGGTCAACTCTTCAAGCGTCTTATGAAACTGTTCATCAGGAACTTCATAAATTTCTTTATTCAATAAAAAACTTTCCATAGCAGGCAAGTCCCACCAGAGTTGATTTTTTTGTCCCATAACGAGGGCAAATTGTTTTTGAAACACCGCTTGGCGTTTCCATGGCGTATAGCCAAGCACGGTGGCTTCTCCAGAAGTAGGATACAAAATACCAGAAAGCATTTTTAGTGTCGTTGTTTTTCCTGCTCCATTTGGTCCCAAAAAGCCTACGAATTCTCCTTCCTCAATAGAAAAATTTACTTGCTTCACAGCACTTGTAAATAATTTTTCTCTATGAACTAAACTCTTCAAAGAATTCCATAAACCTGGCTCTTTTTTATAATATTCGTAGGTTTTCGATAAATTGTTTACACGGATAATTTCCATACAATAATAGATATGTGTACGTCACACAGCAGCGGTTAGCTTGAGGCACTAGAATATTGCTTCAAACCGCTGTTCCATAATAGCAAAGAGATAAGAAAAAACAAAGCGGCAATCACTATACCCACGAGCATCCACAAAGGAGAAAGTATCCCAAGCAATATTTTTGTAGGAAACGCCACCACCACAATAATAGGAATAAGGATCGTAAAGAAAAATTGGAGCCCCCCAGAAAGTATTTCCGGCGGGAATCGCCCAAGGGTCATGAAATCTCGATAGAGCCATACCGCCTGATCGGCATCCACATAACGGACCATAATTGTTGCCGCAATAATATGAAAAGAAGTGAGAATAAGCAAACTAACAAAGAAAAAAAGACCAAAAAGAAAAAGTTGTATGCTACTGGGAAACACGGGCAAATGAAAAATAACATAAATAAGTCCAACAACAATAGGAATCAAAAATAAAAGGTCGAGTAAATCAGACAGTTGAAATAATACATAAAAAAGTGAACGAAGAGGGCGAGTAAGAACAAAATCAAATGTTCCCGTACGTACCTGATTCCGAAATACATAAATACCACGAAACAATCCTTGTGCCACAACATCTACCAAATTAAACACAAAGAAAAATAATAACACTTCATACTTGCTATATCCCGCAATAGAAGAAGTAACTCGAAATAGCGAAAAAATAAATACAATAAAAAATCCAAACCGAACAAATTTCCCCAAAAAATAACCAGCGCTATCAATACGGTTTGATAACGTTGAACTAAAGGCCATAACAGTCAGTTGTCGCCACACACGGCTATAGTATACAAGCATATTTGCAACAAATTATATTCCTTCTCCACTATACCGCCGAAGTCCTTTGCGCCATAATACCCACACCAAAAGACGTATAAACAAAATCCATAACAATTGTATGCCAATTACATATCCCGCCATCGGCACATCAATCCGTCCTAAATATATTTCAAGTGGGACATAGAGGACATACATAAATGGCATGGCACTAAGTACTGAAAAAAATATTGATCCCACAATAGATAATGGAAAAAATGATCCAGAAGTAAATTGCACAATCCATTCAAACAAAAATCGTGGACCCATCGCTTCACGAGACCAAAACGCAATCAAACTCATACCATAGCTGAGCAAATAATAAAGTACATGGGCGCAGACAACAGAAAGAAAAAATAAAAATAGTTGAAGCTTGTTCGTTTGTAAAAATAGGGTGGCATCAAATATTCGTGTGCAGATATACACCTCTATAATCGCGCTTCCCGTATATAATAATCTCTCTGCCCACGAATGACAGTAAAAATACCACATGTGATTAAGCGGTTTCACAAGATGCCGTGAAAATGTTCCATCATTAATTTCTCGTGAAATTACATACAGTGGTTGACCAAACACCAACGATCGAAGAATATGAGCACCAAAGATATAATTCAAAATGTGTAATTCAGAATATCCCGCAAATGAACCTGTTACACCCGTAACATTCGTCCAAATATAGTACAACAGTAACAAAACTACTATACCCCGAAATCGCCCCAAGAAAAAATTAAGTCGGTATACAAATAGATTATGTATTGCGAAGGAAAAGGTTGTTGTATATTTATTCATACAAGATAAATAGTATATCAAGGATAACGTAGTCTAGCATAGACAGCAAGGCACAAAATCGTTACAATAATTCCACTTATGACAAAAACATATCTTCCTCAACATAGCCGTATATTCATTGTCGGTGCTATTGCATGTAGCATCCTGTTTGTTGGGGCACTTTATGTACAACATATATTTGGGGTACCGCCCCACCCTTTCGTAATCCTTTCTAGTATTGTGCTTGCAGGAACATACACGCTCAGCCTTTTTGTCTGTACGCATATCATAACACGAGGAATAAGATGGGTAATCTTGCTTTGTGCAATAATTTACACACTCGTGAACGGATTATTTTTCCAAGTATTTAACACCTTCCTTATTGATATCGGAGAAAAAATTGGGAGACTCCCCGTGATGTCCTCCTTGTTATCTGAATTTATTGGAGAAATACGTTTTAGTAATTATCTACTTATTATCGTTAGCATTATCATGCTTGGTATTTGTGAAGTATATATAATCAAATACAACACAATACAGGCAAAACAAAAAATATATATTACCATCGCCGCAATTGGAATTTTTATCCTTCCCGTCCCAGTGGCAACCTATTACGATGTCCATCCAAAAGATACGTGGTGGGAGGCAAAAGCCAAAGCACAAGACATTGGTATCATCGGACATTTCTACACACAAGTATTCACCCACCAACAGGTTGATGTTGCCGTAGCACAAGTTTCCGAAGGATCTTCCTTCATTGAAAAAACAACAGAACTTCTTGCACAACTAGCCAAAAGCGATGAAACAGAAGTGGCAGAACAAAACAGCACAAGTAGCCTATACGAACAAAAACCACACATCATTATATATCAACTGGAATCAGTTGATTCATGGGGAATAGAAAACCACGACCCAAGTCCTATGCCATTTTTGCAATCACTTATTGCCAAAAATATTCATCCAGAACAAGGATTTGCAAACAGTTGCCAAACCATAAATGCAGAATTTGCTATTCTCTGTAGTGCGTATGTTGAAGCAAATGGAGCCATCAGCGCTTCGGGAGAAGAAAATGAATATCACTGTCTTCCTGAAATACTCAAAGAACGGTATGAATATCACACGGCATATTATCATTCAAATACACCGGAATTTTGGAGTAGAAATATCTTCGGACCAAAATGGGGATTTGATGATATGCACTTCAGTCCTGAATATGATGTTCGATATCCAGATCGATATGTGATAAAAGATATTGTTAAAAGCATAGAAACTTCAACCGGACCAACATTGAACTACCTTGTTGGCTATACATCACACGCTCCCCATTCACCAGAGCAAATGGCAGAGCTCAACAAATTATTCAACATAAACATTACTATGTACGATGGAAAAGTAGATCCAACCATTGTACAAGAAGGGGAACTTAATGAATTTGCAGTAAGAGCATACCTTGGATTTCTCCAAGAAATAGATGACACCATCAAAGAATTATTTGATAGCCTCAAAGAAAAACATCTTGATGAAAATACGATCGTTGTATTAACTGGTGATCATCGCTATTACAATTTTTCCAAACAAACTGCAGATAATTTTGTTCGATACAATCAGGTTCCGCTTGTTATTGTTTCACCAAAACAAGTAACGCAACCAAATATTTCAATTGCGTCACACATAGATATTGCCCCCACCTTGTTGCAAATTATTGAAGGGGAACAGATGCAAAAGCCAAAAAACTTTTTTGGCACGTCTATGTTGGCAGCACAACCACCAAATTTTGCTTACACAAAATGCATTAATGAAATTGATTTTATCAATGACAATACTATCCTAAGAGGATCGGCAGAGAATGGGCTCTATAACACACTCAAGGGAACCAAAGAAGAAAAAGAACACTACACGCCACTGCTCATTCCACTCACAGAAACTACCGACCAGCTTATTTACCAAAATTTGCTCAACAAAAAAGACACCAACTAATACCGGGTGTCTTTTTAAAAAAGAAATATTAACTCGATGCACTACTATAGCCCAACAATGCTCTTTTCCAAATGAATCGAGACAACACGACGCTTACTACTGTGGCTACCAGCGCCCCAAAAATTAATTGCAAAGAAAGTTTTCCCGTAAGTGATTTTGCTGGAACAGTTGCCACAAATGCCAGCGGCAAGATAAACGTATACAATATGCGAAAGCCACCAGTATAAATATCTGTAGGGAATCGTGCCAAATCATGAAAACGCCAAAAAATACTATTTGTTGCCCACCCTTGGATAGACGTAAAACTAATAGTTTTCAAAGAAAGCGTAATACTATACAAAATAAGCGTGCTACAAATCATCAAAAAAATAAACACGGGAATATGAATAAGCGTAGAAAATAATTCGCTCTCACGAAGTCCGTAGCCCATCAAAAATAATCCAATAATTGAACGAGCGCCATCTTCAATATCAATGCGTTGTGTACTCAAAATAAATTGTGCATCAACAGGGCGGATTAAATGCCAATCAAGCGTCCCAGAATTAATATGCTTATCAAGATCAGTCACACCGCCTTTATAGAGCAACCATGCCAGAGAATTGGTAATCATAAAAATGCCAGAAAGCACATACATATCCGACAAACTCCAACCGGCAATAGAATCAATATGCCCATAGATAATAGTCACACCAAAAATAATTGTTAACGATTCTGCCATCACGAGGAGTGCCCCCAATATAAAATTTAGCCGATACGCCATGCGTTTCATCAGGTTTACCCTGAAAAAAAGAAGATATAATCGCCAATATTTTTTCATACGTATTATTTTCCTACTGCTTCATATTTTTTAATACCAAGGCGCCACACACCCCACACCGCAGCAATAAAAATCGCGAGCCATATGCCACCAATTAGCAGCGTTTGTCCTATGTCTTGAATTCTTCCCAAATACGCTTGAATGGGTAAAAAAATAAGATACTGAAACGGTAAATACACATTAATACGCAAATACCATTCGGGAAATAGATCGAGCGGCAGCATTGATCCATTCAAAAAGCTGCTTACAATAATCATGCCATAAATAAAATTTCCTCCATGGGTTACCCAAAATGAAGAAAGTGAAACCAAAAAATAAAATAAAAAATAAAATAGCAGTCCCATAACACTCATCAAAAGAAACAAAAGAAAATGTTCCAAAGAGGGAAGGGCAATAATATGTCGTGCAAAAAATGCAGCAAGCAGGACAATAGGGGTAATAAATAGGGTATTAATAGTTCCTTCGCCAAGCAAGTGAACAAATTGTTCAAGCGGATAGCTAAATGGTTTCAATAGATTATTCGTAATAACGCCTTCATTAATATTATCAACAACTTGAAATCCCATACCAACCCCATTGGCAATCGTTGTTTTTAATACCGTGAGAATAAGATAATAGGTAGCAATTCCCGTCAATGTGTATGATCCAATGGTTTGCCCTCCTGCATACACAGCAATCCATAAATACAATAATCCAGACAAACTGACAATATGACTAATCAAAAGAAGACCAAGATTGAGTCGGTATTGAAAAAAACTGGAGAGTGAATTTTTATAAGCAGTAAAATATTTTCCCATGAACTACACGATATCAGATTTGCGAATGAAACGCCATCTTCCTGGTGGCAATGAAAGTAGTTTCAATTTATTGATACGCGTTCTTTTTAACGCAAAAATACGATACCCAAGTTTGCCAAACATCTTTCGAATTTGTCTATTTTTTCCTTCGGTAAGTATCACCGTAACAAACACCCGTTTTCCTAGAATGGATTCGTTTACAATTCGAATACCGTTCACATGCTCGTCATTAACCAGCATTCCCGTTGAAAGAATCTTTTTTGCGTCTTTGGATAACGGCTCATGAATCATCACCTCATATTCTTTTTCATGGGCATATCGTGGATGGGTGAGTGTATTTGTGAGTGTTCCATCATTTGTTAACAGAACAAGACCTTCAGAATCTTTATCCAAACGACCAACAGGATACACTCGTTCAGTAACGTCTCTTCCTAATTTTGGTTTAATATTATTTTCTTTTGTTAAAAGCGACAGCACAGAAGCCCCTTGTTCATTTGATGTGCTAGAAATATAATCGATTGGTTTATTCAGCGCAATATAGATAAGTTTTTCTCCTGCTCGTTTTGGCACGGCGCCTACTACCTCTACCGCATCAGTCTCAGGATCAACTTGTACTCCCATTTCGGTTACCACTACGCCATTGAGGGTTACCTGCCCAAGCCGAATAAGGTCTTCAGCTTTTCTGCGGGAACAAATACCAAGTTCAGCAATATGTTTTTGTAGTCGAATTTTCATAGAATAAACATTATAGTCCTTTATCAATTTGCACTCGTTGAATTCGTCGTTTTTTTGTTTCAACAACAGTACAGACACATTTGCCAAGTGTCACTTGTTGTCCTTTGCGAGGAATTTTTTGTAAGTCATCAAGCAGTACCTCGGCGATAGTATCAAGTTCATTTCCCGGGATAACCACATTAAAAAAATCATTAATCTCACGAATAGTTGTATCACCTGCAACCAAAATGCTGTCTTTATCAATTCGTTTTATTACGGATTCGCCGATATCATGTTCGTCGGCAATTTCTCCAACAAGCTCTTCAATAATATCTTCAAACGTAACAACACCTTCTGTTCCACCAAACTCATCAACAACAATTGCAATATGAGTTTTTCGTTTTTGAAATTCAACCATCAAATCATCGATACGCATTTGTCTTGGAACAGCAAAAATAGTATGCATAATGTTTTCAATAGATTCTTCCTCTTTATCGGTGTGGTATGCAAGGAGGACATCTCGAGAATGAACATAGCCAATAATAGTATCGGGAGTATTTGCCATCACTGGGTAGCGAGTGTATGGATGATTTTTTATGAGATTTGTTGCTTCATCAATTGTATGAGTATTATTTAAAAAGGCTACCTGTACACGGGGGGTCATAATATCTTCAGCCGTGATGTCATTAAAAGCAAACAATCGCTCAATCATTTTTCCTTCGCTATGTTCAATGTTTCCTTGTTTGGTGCTTGCCTTTGCGAGTGCTAGCAATTCTTCTTCACTCACTTTATCTTGTCTATATTTTCCCGCCACCAAATTGGTCATCCATTCAAAAAGAACAATAATAGGGAAGGCGGACAATTGAAATATACGCAATGGGACAGAAAACCATACCGCAAATGTTTGTGGGTGATTTGCTGCATACGCTTTTGGAATAATTTCTCCAAACATCAAAATTAAAAGCGTCATTGCTCCCGTGGCAATACCAACGGCAGCAGAATCAAAAATATCAATTGCCACAATAGTTGCCAAAGAAGACGCCCAAATGTTTACAATATTATTTCCTACCAAAATAGTAACCAACAATCTACGGGAGCGTCGTTTTAATTGTTTTACCAAACGTGAACGAGGTAATTTTTTGCGTACCATTGCTTCAACCTTTGCTTCAGTAAGCGTAACAAAAGCAACCTCAGCCGACGAAAAAAATGCCGACAACAGGAGGAGGAGAATAAGTAATATAGTATTGATAATCATAATGAGAAAATGGTCAAAAGGAAAAGGTATTAGTTAACGTATGTTTGAAAATTGGAAATTACATAAATATATAAATCATGGTTGCATTGCTGCGCGCTTCATTTCTTTTGGAAATTTTTCAATCGCATAGCGAAGGGCGGTTCGTGGCATAACAGTTTTGTGTTTCATCACATAGGCAAACACCTCAGCAGGAAACATATCGGCAGTAGCTTTTAGCATCCAGCCATAACCTTTTTGTACTAAGTCATCGGTATCAAGGAACAGCGTATCTGCTGTCTCAAACACTGTTTTCAAAAAAGACTGTTTTTCTACCGGACGATCTTTTGTCCACATCGGATGAATAAAGATAACTGCTGCTGCGCGACGCAACCATCGGTTGGTACTCATTCGCCACGAAATAGTATGTTTCGTGAGTTCAGGATATTTCCATATCAGATAACCAAACGCGTGCGTACAAAAGTCATCACAGTCTGCCCAGTTTGATACATATTTTTTCAACCATCTTTCAAACCGTGCAAAATCTTTGGTGGTATATTCGGCTCGTCGTTCATACGCCCATTGCCATGCAATAGTGTGTTCTTCAGCTGTTCCTTGTTCAAAGAGCTGTTCACAAAGAGAAAAAAGGGTTGTCTTTGGGAGCGCTGCTACTTCTTTGTAGTATTGTCGAGCAATCTTCCTCACTAGTGGTGTCCGAACACCAAGAGAATGAATAACTTCTTTCGAAAATCTACCCGAGCCTGCCTTATAGACAGGATCAATATGTTTGGTAAGTTCCGTGTGAATATTGCGAATAATAGATTTCATAGGGGCGCACTATAGTTAAGCCTATTTTAGCATATTTTTCAAGTATTATTGACATTATTGAGCCAATTGCTAAGCTAACGAGGTATCGAAATATCCCCGACACAAAAAACAAACAACACCGTCCTTTGGGGATAGGGACACCCAACGCACGTGGAGGTGCAAACAATGGAAAAGAAATACAATCTGCAAAGTGTGATTCTCAGCTTCGTGCTGGTGGTGATCACTGTCGCGGGGATCTTCCTCTTTTCAGGAAACACGCCCAAGATGGACGTGGAGATCAACGGCTTCAACATCGACACGGTGAGGTGCGCTCCTGGAGCGCACCTCACCGCCAGCGGTGGAGCTCATGAGCTCCACTTCACCGAGAAGGGCGACTTCGTTCGCCTGCTCGGGGACAAGCTCCTCTATTGGAAGGATGATTATGGCGGTTGGGGTTTCAACGGCTTCAGCCTCAGCTACGTCGATAACTCGTCGATGATGACGCCTTCTGCCATGCAGGAGGAAGAACCTTCGACGCAGGTCATCCTCCTCGATCAGAGGCCCCTCTCTGTGGAGGAAAAAACGCCACTTGTGAAGGAAGTTCACAACAGACAACCCAAGGTCATCGACCTCGGGGTCATGTACATCGAACCTCATTTGGGACCGGTGTTACTGTTCGGGGAGGATGAACTTGGATCATCCTGCTACGAACTGGTGTTCGTCACACCCAACACGTGTCCGGAATGGGGGTACCCCGTCCCCTGGGGTGAGGTATCATACCTCAGACAGTGGGACGATTCTTTCTGGCCGCCGCCCCTCTCCATGGGACAGCGTCCATGGGCGTTTTTCCCAGCGCACACCAGCTGGGCAAGACAAAATCAGTATACTTTGGAAGTCACCAGACTCCCACCGCGCTGCCGTCCTCTGTAGCCGGAAAAAGGAGTAGTCCCATCGATACAAATAGGCTTGGTCTTCTTATTCCCACGAAGGCCAAGAAGGATAAGGGCGCACGAAATAGATTCATAACATTTTGAATATCTCGTGCAGCTCACTTCTTATACAAATCAACACTGGTTTTTATAAGAAGGTTCTGCACCCATACGTGGTGCAGAATTTTTTATATACATCCTTGACAGAAAAATAAATTGCAGGTAAGTTTAATTGTTATATAAAAATGGCGGGAAAATAGTAACGAAATCATTTGTCACTATCTTCCCGCCAGTTGCATAGCAATTTGGAAGAGGGGAAAAAAACGTGCAAAAAATTCCGGAGGAACACACGATGGAAAAAAAAACTAGGATCATCATTGGTATCGCTGCCATCTTCGTCATTTCTTCGACCATGACCCTGTTGGTGTTCTACGTGGTCTCCCTGTTCTGGGAGATCAACATCAACATCGAGGTGGACAAGGTTCACAAGGAGGGCGAGGACCCTCCTCCTGAGGGGAGGGCTACATTCTTCTTCGATGACAATAAAGATGACGAAATCCCCTTTCTGGGGTACGAGCTCTCCTTCATTGACAAGTACGATGGGTGTCGCCATACACTCCGATACTGGTATATAGGAGATGGCGACATGCCTGTCGCACAAGAAAGTTCAATCTTCTGTTCTCTCACATCACAAAAAAGTGACGTTGGCGGAGCTGAAAAAAACAAAGATGAAGAGGTCGACTGTGGGGACTACGAGCAGCTTCCCCTGTACGAGTTCGACGACAGCGTCGAAGGAGGAGGGGGGCACCCTCCGAAGTACTACGACTTCTAGAATTCTACAGCCGCCACGGTCTCATCGGATCGTCGCGGCACATCCAACCCCAGCTCTTTTTAAAAGGACGCATCGAGGCACTTTCCCAGATTCGTCCGCTACCTTCCGTGCATTCAATCTGTATTGAATCCACAGAAAGAAAAACAATCCCGAATAATTCGGGATTGTTTTTTTATGTCAGTGTTTCGTACTATAGGATTAATACCGATAATGATCTGGTTTGTACGGACCATGTTTTTTTACACCAATATAACTTGCCTGCTCATCAGATAGTTCTGTTAGCTTTACCCCAATCTTTGCCAAATGCAATCGTGCCACTTCTTCATCAAGATGTTTTGGCAGCCGATATACTTTATTTTTATACTTCCCATCATTTTTGGCAAGTTCAATTTGCGCCAGCACTTGATTGGTAAAACTATTACTCATCACAAAACTTGGATGTCCAGTAGCACAACCAAGATTCATCAAACGACCTTCTGCCAAAAGATACAGTGCATTTCCACCAGCAAAGGTATACTTGTCTACCTGCGGTTTAATATTCTCGTGGATAACACTCGCATCAGTTTGCAACATCTCCACCTGAATTTCATTATCAAAATGCCCAATATTACACACTACCGCTTGATCCTTCATCCGCTTCATGTGATCAAACGTAATTATATCTTTATTTCCTGTTGCCGTAACATAAATATCTGCTTCACCAAGCGTATCTTCCACCGTAGTCACTTCAAATCCTTCCATTGCTGCTTGCAAGGCACAAATAGGGTCAACCTCGGTTACCAGCACACGACACCCTTGTCCTTTCAGCGCCTGCGCGCATCCTTTTCCAACATCTCCGTAGCCACACACCACCGCCACTTTTCCACCAAGCATCACATCAAGCGCTCGATTCAATCCGTCAACCACAGAATGTCGACAACCATATACATTATCAAACTTACTCTTTGTAACAGAATCGTTAACATTAATTGCCGGGAACAATAGTTCACCTGTTTGTTCCATTTTATATAACCGATGCACACCTGTCGTTGTTTCTTCAGAAACACCGTTGACGGTTTCTGCGGCGTTTGTCCAGCGGCCTTTGTCTTTCTCATAGCACGCCATCATCTGTTTCATAAATGCTTTCATTTCAAGAGATGCCCCTGTCATATCTTTTTCCAGCAAGCGAGAATTTGCTTCAATCTTTTTTCCTTCATGAATCATCATCGTTGCATCACCACCATCGTCTACAATTAAATGAGGAGCCGTGCCATTGTCAAAATCTAATGCTCGCTCGGTACACCACCAATATTCTTCAAGGGTTTCTCCCTTCCAAGCAAATACCGGAATTCCTGCTGCGGCAATTGCTGCTGCGGCATGATCTTGAGTTGAAAAAATATTACAACTCGCCCAACGGACATTCGCCCCGAGTGCCGCTAGTGTTTCAATAAGCACCGCCGTTTGAATCGTCATGTGCAAGGAACCCATAATATTTAGCCCAGCAAGAGGCTGTTCGTCAGCATATTTTTTACGGATAGCCATCAATCCTGGCATTTCTTTTTCCGCAATGGTAATTTCTTTTCTGCCCCAGTCGGCAAGATCAATATCGTGTACTTTGTATTCATGAGTCATAACATAGAGTTAAATATACGGTCGTAATATATAAAAATTTGAACAAAAAAACAAGAGAAAAATCTCTTGTTTCAGTTAATTGTTAGACTATCGGACAATAGCAAACACCATATATCCTATATATAACAAGATAAATAGCACCCCTTGCCATCGCTCCAATCGATGACGTTTCCCAATAAACATAAACAAAAAGAGGAGCAATGTTCCAAACGTCGTAAAAATGACGTCCAGGTTAGTATTGACATCAAATGGAATTGGCTTGACCACGGACGTCAATCCCAAAATCCAAAATACATTAAAAATATTTGATCCAATCACATTTCCAATTGCCAAATCAGTATGCCCCTTACGCACGGCAACAATCGTCGTTGCCAGCTCAGGGAGCGACGTTCCCAACGCAACAACAGTTAGCCCAATCAACGATTCACTCAATCCAGCGGCCGCCGCAATAGTAATAGCACTATCTACTATCCATTTTCCACCAAGCACAAGCCCCACCAACCCAAGTAAAAACATTAAAACAGAGGTAGACCATGAATACGTTTCCACAGCATCTTTTTCTCCTTTTGCACGACTAATGCCAAACGTGTAATACAAAAAGATAATAAAAAAGGCAATAAAAGCTAACCCATCAGTTCTGCTAAGTACATTTTGAACAGTTCCGTCCAAAAGGCCATCATTTCCCATAATGACAACCAACACAATCGCGAGAAGCGCAAACGGAATTTCTTTAAATGTCGTTCCTTCTTTCACTTTGAGGGTGGTCATCAGTGCACCAATACCCAGGATGAGAAGAATATTTGCCATATTGCTCCCCACAATATTTCCAATGGCTAAGTCAGTACTTCCCTGAGTCGCGGATAACATATTTACCACCAACTCTGGCGCAGACGTTCCAAATGCCACGACTGTTAATCCAATAACAATAGAAGAAATGCCCCAGCGTTTTGCAATAGAAGAAGAACCACGAACTAACATTTCGGCACCACCAATGAGTACGACAATACCAATAACAAGAAAAAATATTGGGATAAGCATAAGTATACAAATATAAAAACGTATTCAGTATATCCTAAAAGTAAGAAATTGTCACATGAGTGTTATATAACATGAGTCACAGAGGAGGAAATACATTAAAAAACGCCCTCCTAAAAAAGGATGGACGTTTTGCAATAAATAAGTTCTTACGCAGTAGTATCTTACATCACCAAATCAATGGTCTCTCCATATGTTTCTTTATATCGCGCAACAAAGGTGTCCAGGGTAAATGAATGATGTTGGGTTCCATATTGTTCAATTGCATACGCTGCTGCCACACTTCCCACCTGACCACACGTCTGATAATCATGCCCCTGAACATACGCAGTAAAAAATCCTGCTCTATATGCATCCCCAGCACCTGTGGGATCGTCAACAGACGTCGGCGCACACGGAGGAATTTCAAAAGTTTGTTCTTTCGTAGCAATCACTGAACCTTTTTCTCCAAGCGTAATAATGAGCACATCAACGTGATTAAGTAATTCTTCTTTATCCCAGCCAGTTTTATCAGTAGTAAGTTTCATTTCATAATCATTCACAATATAAAAATTCGCTTGTCCAATAACCTGCATCATTTCTTGATCAGAAAACGCCGTAATTTGTTGTCCCGGATCAAAACAAAAAGGAATATGTGCTTCATGGCATTCCTTTGCATGCTGAATCATTGCCTCTTTTTGCGTTGGTGAAATCATGACAAAAGATATCGGTTCTTTCACATCCGATACATGTAACTCCGTAGCCTCCTGACATGCACCACTAAAAAAAGCGGTAATCTGATTATCCTGTTTATCTGTGGTAATGTGTGCAGAGGCAGTCAGCGTTGTAGAAGAAGTGCGAATATACGTTGTCGCAACATGGTTCTTTGAAAAATGGTGCATATACTCAGCACTGTCAGAACCAATTGGTGCCAATATTAGCGGTTTTCCTTCAAGCAACGCCATGGTATAGGCAATATTTCCTGCCGTTCCCCCATAATTTTTTTTCAACTGTTCCACCACAAAACACACGTTCAAGCTATGTATATGGTCCGGTAAAATATGTTGGTCAAACGTATCCGGAAAATCCATAATATAATCATACGCCAAAGAACCAGAAAGAAGAATATGCATAAATCAATAATACTATATGAAAAAGACCGCAACATGCGGCTTATCTATATCGAACAGAGATAAGAATCTTTTTTCCTTTTTCTTTTTGTTTATTTTTCCGATGTTTTCGCATAGCCACTTTTTTCTTTTTGTACATAAGACATAATCGTTAAAAATAAAACTCTCCCTATACGGTATCAGAGAGTGAGTCAACTGTCTAGTGTTTCCGCTCAAGAACAAGAAGTCCCTCCACATGAGGTGTTCGGGGAAAATAATTGTATAACCGGGAAAAAGATACCGTATATCCCTCAAGAAGGAGGGATACATCACGAGCTTGGGTAGATAAATTACACGATAAATACACAATTCGCTTTGGTCTTACCGCAAGAAGTGTCTCTACCATATCCATATGTAACCCCACACGAGGCGGATCTACAATCACGATATGGTCGGAAGTGATAACCTCCGTCATTTTCTCTGCTTCAATACAATGAGCTGACGCATTGCCAAAGTTATTGAGAGCAATATTAGTGGTGGCAAGCGCCACCGCTTCTTCATTACTTTCCACAAGCAGTACCGACTGACAATGTTTTGCCAGTGGCAATCCAATTGCGCCCACGCCCGCATAGTAATCAATCACAGGAGATGCGGCGTCAATAAATGGGACAATATCAGCAAGCGTTTGTTCAAATAGTGGAGGATTCACTTGAAAAAAACTCAGCAATCCATATTGAAGAGATACGTCACGAATAGTTTCTGTCAAAAACATATCTCCATCAGAATATAACAAGGCATCAGGTCGAGACGCCGGAGATTTATGTGAAGAATAATAAATATGAAAGCCGGTCAACTGATTATCAAGTTGCGGATGGGAAGCAAAACTCAATTTGTCTTTAATAAATAGCGCCGCAATTGCCTCACCGTTTGCATTACTACGCACGATGAGTGATTTCAAACTACGATTTTCTATGCCTTGCTCTTTCACCCATGCAAGAATACGGCTTGCTACGGAATTAATGGTTGGACTCGCAAGTGCACAGCCATCTACTGGAATACGATCATGTGAACCGCGAGAAAAAAAAGCAAACGAAATATCTTCCACATGATCCTCTTTGCGCGTAGCTTTTGGTATAAAATTTTTATCACAAAAGCTAAATTCAATTTTATTTCGGTATCCGTACGGAATCTCAGAAGAAATAATATCCAGGTTCAAGTCAGACAGATCGCCAATTTTTTTATATACGTCTTTCGCAATAGTTGTTTTCCATTCATTTTCTGTGACAGAGTCCATCATATCCCAGGCGGCACTGGATAAATAATAGGGCATCGTTGGAGTAATCCGATGTGTTGATGGGGTAATAATAGTAGTAGCCACCGCCTCAAGATATTGTTTTTTCTTTTTAATAATAACAATATCAACCACCTCACCAGGCAGTGCGTTCCATACAAAAATCACCCGACCATCTTCCAGTCGAGCGAGAGCTTGTCCACCAAATACGAGTGTTTCAATAGTTACACGCATATACAATAAGTTCGTTATATCATGGTCAATACAAATCGACAAGAGATATTAAGATAACAAGGATTGAAGTTCTGAAACTTTTTTAATAAGAAACGTCGGTTCGCAGATAGATAAGTCGTCCTCGCGTCCAATCCCCCAGCACACCGCAGCAGTATTAAGCCCTTCAACCTGCCGCACACTTCGAAGATCGCCACATGTATCAGTAACAAATAACGCTTCAGATGCAGACAGACCGAACTCTTTTAGGAGAAGAGAAATATCAGTTCCCTTATGTGTACTACAAATAATGTCAGAAAAAGAGGACGTAATATCATGAGCATCAAGAACTTTGGAAATGTCAGACACTGAAGATGAAGATATAATACACAAAGTATACGCCCCACCAATTGCTTCAATACAAGATTTCATCTCTAGAATAAATCCATCCAGCATGGAATTTCGAAACAACATCGCAGCGCTGCGAGGCTGAATAAATACCCCCAAAAAGTCAAAAAAGATAATTTTATATTTCATACTAAAATCATCTTAACAAAAAAATACCCCCACAACAATGGGAGTACAAATAGGGAAAATTTTGATGAGGCCGGCAGTCCTCATCCTCCAAAGAAGAAGGAAAGTTCTTCCACCTGCCGGTGTTGTGGAAGAGAACGATTAGTCAGCGTCGATAGGTGTGGCGAATTGCCACATACATAAAGACACTGAAGGCAATCAAATCGGCTCCGCGTGCCGCAAGAGCCATCATTTTTTTTCGCACGAATTTTTTCCTTTTTGAATAAGGTCACAACGCTCCGGCAACGTCGCGACATGTTTTTTTATGAAGATTTTCGCGCCGGATGAATCACAATAAAAGAAAAAACACCTGCTGTCAAGCACGTGTTTTTTAAAAAAATATGAATATTATTCCTTATCCTTCTTTTCAAAATCAAGCGAACAGGAATTAATACAAAATCGTTGTTTCCCATTTGGTCCATCAGGAAACACGTGTCCTAAATGTCCACCACAGGTTTTACACCGTACCTCAACCCGGCGCATCCCATGGCTTGTGTCTTCATGCAAAACAACATGTTCATTATTCACAGGGTCGGTAAAGCTTGGCCACCCGGTGCCAGACTCAAATTTTGTATCACTAGAAAACAATGAGGCTCCACAGCCCGCACAATGATACATGCCATCTTCTTTATTCGTATAATATTTTCCAGTAAACGCTTGTTCAGTCCCCGCTTGACGAAGCACCGCATATTGCTCGCCAGTAAGTTTTTCTTTCCACTCATCCTCCGTTTGAGGCATTGGTTGTTTTGGATCATTCATAGAGAAAAATTAAGAATATAACGCAAGATAGCGCTCGCATTCATCATAATACCATGGATCAATAAATTGTGTATATTGATCAAGAGGAACAAATTGAACGTGTTGGTGTTCTTCACTAACAGAAATAGTGCCACCAGTAATTTCACAAACAAATACAATAAGCGTAATAGTCTGCCCATCTTGGCGAGTAAAATGACGGACACTTAGGGGGGCCTGTACGATAACGTCAAATCCTGTTTCCTCTTTCACTTCACGCGGTAATCCGTCAAAAGGATTCTCTCCAATATCAAGACGTCCACCAGGAAGCTCCCACATATTTGGTTGGTGTGTAGAACCTTTTGCTCGTTGTACAATCAAGAGTTTTCCATCCTGAACACAAAATGCTTTTACTGCTAATCGAAATGAATCCATATCAGTATTATTATTTCGTTGTCGCATCATGCAAAATGCCTTCATAAAATGCAATCACTTCAGACACTAATGATGATGGCTCGTCAATTCTATTCCCATGTTTATTATAAGGCCAGTGGCTAATCACTGCTCTGCCAACAGTGCCGTTAGGGAAGAAAAAGGCATATTGTTTTTGCACACAAGAGTCTCCACCAGTACCAAAACAAGGGATAAACGATGGCATGACAACACGAGTTACTCCATTACTATTTTCACGAGACAATGCTTCTGAAAATTGTTGCTCGTACGTATCAAAATATAATTCATCCGCAAGATAAGAATCAATGTTACTATAGGTGTCTGTCCAAAATTCAAAGCGAACACGACAGACAATAGGAACGTCACCAATAGGAGGAAGCTTTGCACAAGGAATGGCAAAAAAAGAAGGCGTTTGTTTATCGTATTGGGGAGTTGGTTGATACGTAGATGCACTCACTGGGTGATCGTATGGAAGGGCTTTTTGAATATTGACAACAAAGGCTTCTGACATATCCATTGAATCACTTGTAGAATCATCTTCCTGCAGTACTTGATCAGGAGTTTTATCATGACGAAGAAAAAAGAACACGCCACCCACAATAAGAATAAGCACAATAATAATACCAAGACGAATCGCGTTTGTTTGTTTCATAAAAAATAGCGTATAAAATAAATTTCCTCCATTTCCGAATCATATCATGGAAAAAACAAATAAATCAATTACTGTGTCAATAAGAGAGAATAATACTCAACAGGAGCAAAATCATCAGTTAATACAGGAACATCGTGGGGAATAGGACGAGTCCACCGTTGTGAAAGATAAGATTGAAGTTCTTCATCAGCATTTTCAAATACCAGCGGTTTATCAGATTTTGAAGCAAACAATATAATATTTTGTCGACGATCACCCTCGGTATTTGTCCGCACAGGAAATACCTCGACATGAGGAAACACCGACGCATACGTTTCATATTCAGCTCGCAAAAATTTTCCTTTATCTCCTTCAACACTTGAAATAACATTCGTGAGGACAATACCGTCATCATCAAGCAAACGATACATTTCTTCCACGGCTTCTTTTGTTGTGAGTTGATAGGGGATGGAGTACAAAGACAAAAAAGCATCACCAAAAATAACATCATATGTATCGGTTGATCGATGTAAAAAGGTTCGTCCATCTTCATGAAAAATATGAAGCCGGTCCGTAGTTGGAAGAGAAAAATAAGCACGGGAAAGTTTTGTAACAGCCGGGTCAATTTCTACCACATCAAGTGTCGCCTCGGGAAACATATCCAAAAAATCTTTTGGATAAGAATAGGCCGCTCCACCAAGCATCAGTGCACGAGAAAGTGTTGGTGCAAAATGGTTTGCTAACCGATAAAATTTTGTATATTCATACACCAAGTCATCCCCGTCAAGAAACATTGCTGAACTACTTTCATTATTGATGCGCATACTTCGTATGGGGCGCCCTGTTTGGTTATGAACAGAATCAAAGACCATAATATGGCTATATGCCGATTCAACGGAAACAGACACGGGATCATTTTGTCCGGCACTATACAACGAAGATGTTGGGGAAAATATTAAAAATAATAATGGGACAAAGCCTCCAAGAATCAACCATTTTTTGTGTATTGCACAAAGAAAGCTAAGTATTACCAAGCATGCTGCAATACAGATAAGAATAAATTTCACCCCAACAAGAGGCAACAATACAAAACCAGCCAAAAAGGTTCCGGCAATGCTTCCCATAGTAGATAACGCAGATAAGTTTCCCATGGTTTTTCCCGTTTTATGCAAATCATGAAGCGCAAGTTTTGCGACATAGGGAGAAACCATGCCAAGACAGACACTCGCTGGGGCAAATAGAAATAAAGATAAGACCACTGCCCGTAGGCGCAAATCACTAATACCCTCGCTCAGCCCCACAACAAAAGATACCGTGAACAACGTCATTTCCACAAATAATCCTCCCAGAGCCAAAATACCAGACAAGATCCGAATAGACGGTTCACTATCGGCGAGTCTTCCTCCCACAAAATATCCCAAACTAAGACTGCCGAGAATAATGCCAATTAAACTGGTCCATATATACATAGAGGTTCCTACATACGGAGCCAACAGTCTCGTTCCCGCAATTTCAAAAATCATCACCAGTGCCCCAGAAAAAAATACGACCAAACCAAGCAAATAGCGCTGCATAAAGGGAAAAATAAGTGAATAACACACGGTATAATAACAAATATATGACCAAGATAAAAATAGACAAGGCTGTGGGTCTTTTAGCTTGACAAAATAAGACATCTCCGATATACTCCCTCTGCATTACAAGTCGACGTGAAAAACGTGGCTTAACAAAGACAATATGGCTAGAACATGTGACCTTCTTGGCACTGGAGTAAGTACCGCAAATAATGTTAGTCACTCAAAAAGACGAACAAAACGTACCCAGTCACCAAACTTACAACAAACAAGTGTCTATCTTGCAGAGCTCGATCGAACACTCAAGCTTAAGCTTTCAAAAAAGGCACTTAAAACCATTGCAAAACATGGTGGACTTGCTGTATCACTCAGACAAGTATCAGAAGCAGGACTTTCAAATACACTCTATAAAATAAAAAAACAGCTTCTCGCTAAATAAATGTTATGCCTCAAGATAATCTCATAAAACTTGAGTCAGAAGGAAACACAGATGGACACGGAAAAGGACACATCCGATTCACCCACAAAAACAAGAAAAAGCTCAAAGAGCGCCTTCGACTCAGAAAATATAATCCTATTATCAATGATCAAACGTGGTATAAGGAAACAAAGTAAATATTTCGTTAATATAACGGAGTAAACAAAAACACATCGCAAAGCGATGTGTTTTTGTTTTAATAGATATTGTTGTTTGCCAAGAGGCAAGAAAGGGAGAACCCCTTTTTACATAGTCTTATGACACTATTTTTTCCAAAATGATTTGATAAACCGCCATCCATATTTTGCCACTACCAATAAAACAAGTGCATAGAGTACATACCAAGCAAGCATAAAGAGGAACGCTACAAATCCAATGGTTAAGCTTTGAAGTGTTTCATTTACAGAAACAAAGAATTCACGAATGTTCATTTTCCAAGAATCGACAAGCTGTTCACCATCAAAAAATGGGGATTCATATACAGAGACAGAAAACGACGTATATTTCATTCTATCTTGTTGCTGTGCACGTTGTTTTTCAATCTGATTAAGTTGAGCACTTATCGTGATTTTTTCTCGTGTTAATCGTTCAACGGTATCAAGTTTGCTCGTAATCACTGATGCCAAGCTTTCTGCATCCAGACTTCGCTGCGCAAGTGCCGTAATTTCATCATAAGCCGTAATTGCAGCGGTAAGAGTGGTATTAATAGTTTCAAGCTTTTTTTGTAAGATGTCTTTTTCCGACTCAATATAATCAATTTGTTGTTTAATAGTATATGTTGACTCAAAAAAATCTTTTGGATCAAGAGATTTGATAAGAGTGAGCACTTCATCAACATGATCGAGTTCAACTTTAAACGTATAATCACATCCTTTGTCTTGGTCATTTGTATAGGCAAAGACAACATAAGGTTTTGGTTTTAATTGAGCAATTTCATGACAAATAGATTTGGCATTTCGTGGTTCAAATCGTGCGGAATATTCAGTAGTTTCAAAATCTTCAGCATCTCCACCTATATCTCCCGGTTGTGGATATGGCGGTTCAGGAGAAACAATACCGGTATCTGCCACAAATCCAGCGACACCAGCATAACTACCCGTATAGGAAAGTTTTGACACAGATTCATCTTGAGAAGAAAGAACATTGCCATTATTCATCATGCCGCTCAGAGAAGGAAATTCTCCACGAAGCGGTGAATTAATAAGGGGGAGAATAAATGATAATACCACAAGTACAATAAGACCTATACCAAGATATTTTACAAGAAGAATCGGTTTTGCCTTGAGCTTCGCAAGAAATGATGGAAATGACATAGACCTATAAAATTAAAAATATACCTAAGTAAGATAGGTATAATATACTACGCAAAGTAGGGAAGTGCAATATGCAAAATTGTCAACGCTCTTCAAACAAAAGCTGCAAGCCCTTACTTGTCATCACAAATCCATTTACCTGAATTTCCTCATCGTGAATACGTTTGTGACAAGATTTACAAATAGGCAATAAATTGTACGTATGATTTTTATGGAAATGACCAATATTACCAGCATCATCTGCTTCTTTTTGTGGCACAATATGATGAACATCTTCTACTCGTTGCGAGCAAATAGCACAAGAAGATAAATAAACGTGTTTATTGTAAATACTCCGTTCTTTTTTCACCAATAATTCAATATCAGAATAATCATCAGTGAGTGATTTTCGTATAGTTGTTGCATATTGTAAAAATGGTTCATCCATGTGGAGCGATTGGGCAAACTCAAGCCCATAAATACTACTTCCATTTCCTGCCTGCAAAACTCTATCAAACACTAGTTGATCAGCATCTTTATCATAATGAACTTGCATGTGTGCACTCGCAACATGGGAAGACTCTTCAGACAAAATATTGCACTGATGAATTTGATGTAAATGTGTGGTAAACAAAAACAATGATTTTTTTTCTACGAGACGTTTAATCGTCGCACCAACAATAGCAATAGCAGATAAAGTTTCCGTGCCATGGCTAATTTCATCACCAAGGATAAGACTTTTGGAACCACACCGATTAAAAATATTTTTCAATTCAACCATTTCCACTGCAAACGAAGATAACCCTTTTTCAAAATTATCTTTTGCCACAATGCGAGTAAACAATTCAGTACATAAAGAAAAGCGCATCGTTGTCGCTGGCACATACAAACCACTTTGCGCCAAAATAAGAGCAACACCAATACTTTTCATCAATGATGATTTTCCACTAGAGTTAATACCATACAGGAGCAGCCCTCGCACATCATGGTTCGATGATGTTGCCATGACCGAAGATGCATCGTACGCAGTATACTGACTACGATCACCAAGCACGACATGGTTGGGAACATAGATTCCTTTTGTCTCTGTTGCTTCAACAAGAGGATGGCGAATATCAAGAAGAGAAATATAGGAAGCATCATCATTTCCCAATACAATCTCAGGGCGTGTAAGACGCAGCAGCGCACTTGCTTTCACATTACTCACCGCTACATCAATATGCGCAATTGATGTTGTTATCAGTGTGAGCAGTGACGCATAGTGCGTATGGAGCACCGCAAGCTGTGCAATAAATAATTCTTTCACCAGTGCGGTAATCTTTTTTTGCACGATCACCAGTTCCTCAGATATATGTTCCATCACGTCGGCCGTAATTTTTACATTACTCTTTTGAATTTTGTACGAAAAATCTCCCAGTGAATAGACGGTTCCGTCAAGAGAAATAAATG
>CAZEYK010000004.1:0-41597 GCA_964516055.1 uncultured Gammaproteobacteria bacterium | reverse complement strand
TGACTGATATTCATCCGGGAGATATGGTGATTCTGTTTTCACAAACACAAACGGCATTTGTGGACCATGTATTACTCGTTACCGACGTTGTGTTGGAAAACGATGTGCCTGTATCTTTTTCTTATGCACATTCCTATACATGGCCAACTGATGGAAAAATTCATCATGGTATTAAACGAGGACAGGTACTGATTACGGATCTTACCAACTCACTGATAGATCAACAATGGATTGAAGCTGGACAGACAAATAAGGAAAACTATACGTGGAAGAGTTTATCCGATGCGGCGTATGTGGGACTAAGGAGACTGCGCTGTTTGTAAAATAACCGATGATTATAAAAAAAACACTGTGCAATGCATCAGTGTTTTTTTGTTTTCTTATTTTTGTATTTTTTAATAATCCCGTAACTTCCCGATTATTTCAAATCCTTTAATCTTTTCAAGGGCTTTGGCTTCAATTTGTCTGATACGTTCACGTGTTACATCAAATTCTTTTCCTACTTCTTCGAGTGTGTGGGTTACTCCGTCGGTGAGCCCAAAACGCATTTCAAGAATTTTTTGTTCACGTGGAGACAGATCAGAAATTGCTTCTTTGATGTAATCTTTGAGGAGTGATACCCCCGCTGTTTGTGATGGGCTGACATTTTTTACATCTTTGATGAAATCAGCAAGACTTGAATCGTCATCATCATCCCCTACTGATGTTTCGAGTGACACGGTATCTTGAGAAATTTTTATGATGTGTTTTACTTTGTCGAGTGGTTGTCCCATTTCGGCGGCGAGTTCTTCTGGAGTTGCATCACGACCAAGGTCTTGTAGCAAGCGTCGTTGAATTTGTTTGAGCCGATTAATGGTTTCTACCATGTGCACTGGAATACGGATGGTTCGTGATTGATCGGCAAGTGCACGAGTGATTGCCTGACGAATCCACCAGGTTGCATAGGTAGAAAATTTGTATCCTTTTCGATAATCAAATTTTTTCACTGCACGAAATAGTCCGATATTTCCTTCTTGGATTAAATCCAACATGGATAATCTTTTTCCAACGAATTTTTTGGCAATGGATACCACAAGACGAAGGTTTGCCTCGATCATTTTTCGTTCTGAGGCTTTGTCTCCTCGCTCTTTTCCTTTTGCAAGGGTCACTTCTTCTTCTGCTGTCAAAAGTGGAATTTTTCCAATTTCACGCAAATACATTTGGATGGAGTCTGCGTGGATACTTCCAAGATCAAATACCCCACCTTTTACATCAGGTTGGTCTCCTTTATATTTGCTTAAAATTTCTTTTCGATCGGAAGGTCTTCCCAAAAGACCTTTTTGTTTTTCTACAACAGAAACACTGTTGTGATCGAGTGCATCAAGAAATCCTTCGTAAAGCTCAATGTATTGTTCCAGCCTATCAAACGTTTTTATGATTTCGGATTCAATAAGGAATCCTCGTTCACGTCCTTTTTTAATCAATTCCCACAGCTCTACTTGTGTGGGTTCATCATACGGTTCTTTTGATAGACGCATGCGCACTTTTTTTCCTTTTTTCTGTTCTTCGGCATTGTTTGCTGTTGTTTTTTTCACAACAGATTTTTTGCCTTGAGATACCTTTTCCTTTCTTACCACAGTTTTTGTTGTTCGTTTTTTGGCGGTTGTTGTTTTCGACGCTGCTTTTTTGCTGGTCGCTTTTTTTGCCTTAGAAACAGTGAGTTTCACTGCTTTTTTAATTTTGGCAGCTACCGTTTTTTTGGTAGTTGCCTTCTTTTGAGTTGTGGCTTTTTTCTTAGGCATGTTGGTTGCCAAAGGGTATTAGTAGGTTAGTAAGTTTATAGATTTGTATGTTTTTGTCACATACCAACCTACAACTTAATAGCCTATGATTGTAATTGTTGAAATTGTTGAAGAAGCTCGTTTAGCCTTTCCGTATCTCCGTGTTGTTCTGCTTTTCTTATTTCTTGTTCTAATTGTTGCCGTCGTTGTTTTACCCAATGAATGAGGATGTGCCCGCTAAACTCAATGAGTTGTGCTTCTACTGTGTCCTCCTTTATGTCAGAAAATTCCCACTCACTCTTCATGAGAAGGACATCGACAATATTCTCTGGATTGTGTGCTTGTGCGGCATCTTGTCTAAGAGTTTCTAGATTGATACGGCTAGACTGAGTATAGCTGTTTTTTATCTGTTCGTAAAGAGGGCCATAGGTGGTCTGTGGAAGTATATGAGAAAGCATATCAACATGGTGCTGAAATATATCAGGAAAGCGTAATCCTAACCCTATCCATTTTTCAATGAGCACTTCGAGTTTGTCTTGTTTTTGGGCTGATTTTTGTGGTTCTTCCTGCAACATTGTTTGGCCTGTTTTTTGTGTAGTGGTGGCTTTTATGCGATCAATGTCTTCATGAAGTACTTTGGTATCAATTGACAGTTGTTGAGCGAGCATTTGTAGCCAGTGTTCTCGTTCTACAGCGTACGGAAGACGAATGATCTCTGGCAATATTTCATCTGCAATTTGTTGTTTGTCGTGTGGATTTTTAAGATCTTTGTTTATGAGGGCACGTTCAATATACCACTCCATAATATCTTGCGCATGTTCTACGGCAGTAAACCACACTTCTTTATTTTGTTTGATACATTCATCAGGATCTTTACCTTTGCCTTCGGGGATTTGGATTACTTTGACATGCATCCCTGTTTCCATAGCAAGCGCGATACCACGTTTGGCAGCTTTTTCTCCGGCATCGTCGGCATCAAATGCCATACTCATGTTTTTTGCGTACCTCATGAGGAGTTTTATTTGTTCTTGGGTGAGTGCGGTTCCACTGGTGGCAACAACATTTTTCATGCCAGCCTGATGAGCAGCTATCACATCCATTTGTCCTTCTACCATGACAATGTTTCCCGTTGTTCGGATTTCTTGACGGGCTTTATCTAATCCAAAGACAATACGTGATTTATCGTACACAATAGTTTGTGGTGTATTAACGTATTTACCGCCGCTGTGTTCTGTTTCTTTGAGCACTCGCCCGGTGAATCCGGCAACATTCCCATGGACATCTCGTATAGGAAACATAATGCGTCCACGAAAACGATCATAAAATCCTTTTCCTGTTTGTGCATTGGCGTTGTCGCGTTTTATCGTGATTCCTGCAGCAACAAGATCTTCAACACCGTGGCCTTTTTTTAATAAATATTGAGTGAGCAATTCCCATTGGTCTGGAATAAATCCAATTTGCCATGCGTCTATCATGTCTTGAGTAATGCCTCTTGTGGTGAGATAATCACGGGCTTCTTTTGCTGCGTCCATCTGAGTCAGAAAATTGTAAAAAAATCTGGCAGCGTGCAAGTTAATATCCTTGATACGATTTTTTTGATTGCTGTTTACTTGTGCTGTTTGTTGTTTTATTTCTACGCCAGCACGATTTGCAAGTAGTTTGAGTGCTTCAATAAATTCCATGCCTTCTATTTCTTGGATGAACGTAAAAATATCTCCGCCTTTACTGCAGCCGAAGCATTTGAATGTTTGCCGATCGCGATTGACCATGAATGAAGGACTTTTTTCATTATGAAATGGGCAGAGTCCTTTCATGTTTACCCCCGCGGGTTTGAGTTGTACATATTCGCCAATAAATTCTGCAATATCAATGCGATCTTTTATGGCTTGGGTATCATCGGACATATACTCACGTAACATGGATCATAAAACATGTAACAATGTGCTACAGGATTGTAGGTAACATAGCGGAATTACTGACAAAAATCAACCCGGCGTGGCCGGGTCTCATAGGTATTACTTATTTTTCATTGAGGCTTTTATAAACTCACGAAAAATGGGATGTGGCCGCATAGGGCGAGATTTGAATTCTGGGTGAAACTGTACCCCCACGAAGAATGGGTGCCCTTTGAGTTCAACGATTTCTACCAGGTCTGATTCTGGATTGAGACCAACCACTTCAAGACCTGCTTTATCCATTTCTTCACGGTATTCGTTGTTGAATTCGTACCGATGGCGATGTCGTTCTGAAATGATATCTGCGTTATATGCAGTGTGAGAAATACTTCCCTTACGCAATGCGCAATCGTAGGCACCAAGTCGCATGGTTGCCCCATACCGATTTTCTCTGACATTTTTTTCTTGAAATGGATTGATGATAATAATTGGATGGCCAGCGCTTTCATCTACTTCGAGGGTGTGTGCTCCTGATTTCTTCATGATATTTCTGGCAAATTCAATACAGGCAAGTTGCATACCGTAGCAGATACCAAAGTATGGAATTTCTTTTTCTCTAGCATAGGTGATTGCACTGATGATGCCTTCTATCCCTCTTGAACCAAAACCACCAGGAACAAGAATTCCATCATATGCAGAAAGTTTTTTGACGGATTTAGGATCTGTTTCAAAATCTTCGGAGTCAATCCAATCGAGTACTGGTTTGCAATTGTTGTACCATGAGGCATGTTTAAGTGCTTCGATGACGGAAATGTAAGAATCGGTAAGGGTGTAATCTCCTGTACCAAAATACTTTCCGACGACAGCAATTTTTACTTCTTTTTTGACAGTGAGTTGTTTGATAGCCAGTTTGTTCCACATGCTCAAATCTGCTTTTCTGGCAGGGAGATCAAGTTTCTTGAGCAGTTTGTTACCAATTCCTTGATCTTCGAGCTTGAGTGGTATTTTGTATACAGAATCAACATCTGGGGCAGAAATACAATGATCTTTGGGAACCCCACAGTGGACAGCAAGTTTTTCTCTACGAGGTTTATCTAATTCTTGAGTACCCCGAGCGATAATGATGTCAGGATTTATACCTGCACTGTTGAGCGCTCGCACGGCATGTTGGGTTGGTTTTGTTTTCATTTCTCCCAGGTGGGATGGAACAGGAAGATAGCTTACGATCACAAATGCGACGCTACTTGGATCTTTTAATTTCATCATTCTGGCCGCTTCGAGAAAGAGAATATTTTCGTACTCCCCTACTGTTCCGCCAATTTCTATAATAGTGATATCTGCGTCATGATTATCTGCAGAAGTTTCTATTCTTTTGATAATTTCTTGGGGGATGTGTGGTACTACTTGAACACATTTTCCTTTGTATTTCATGGATCGTTCGTTGTCTATTACACTCATGTAGACACGTCCGGTGGTCATATAATTTGTGGAAGTGAGATCGATGTCGAGAAATCGTTCGTAGTTTCCCATGTCTTGATCTGTTTCATCTCCATCGTCGGTCACAAATACTTCTCCATGTTCAGTTGGATTCATGGTGCCAGCATCAACGTTTATGTATGGATCTGCTTTGAGGGCGGTAACAGTAAACCCTTTTGATTTAAAAATAGCACCTAAAGAAGCTGCTGTTATGCCTTTTCCTACTCCGCTGAGTACTCCTCCAACAACAAAGATAAATTTTTTCTGTTTCTTTTTGGCCATAAATAAAAAATGATATGTGATAATTGATATGTGATTCCTATCTGTGGGTGGATGTGGGAATCGACGTATCAGCTGTCACCTATCGTTTATATTGATCGCATTGTATCATATTTTTTTTAAAGAAAAAACTCCCAGTTGGGGAGGTTATTCTTCGTTTACGATGATTGTTACTTCTGCTTCTAATCCGTGGTTGAACTCTATCATGATGGTATGTTCGCCAAGTTCTTTTATTGGTTCAGGGATGGTGATTTGTTTTGATTTGACGTCTACACCATATTCAGATTTTAATGCTTTGATAATCTTTGCGGTACCAATGGCGGCGTATAGGGTACCTTCATCGTTTACTTTCCCTGTAAGTTCTATTTCTGCTCCGTCGAGTTTGGCGGCGGTGCTTTGCTGCTCACGAAGCTCTTTTTTGGAGGTACGTTGTTCTTTTTCTTCTTTTTGGACAATTTTGTGAACAGAATCTTTGGTGGCGTGCTTAGCAAGTCCCTTTTTAATCAGAAAATTCCGGGCGTAGCCATCAGCGACGTCCTTAATATCACCGCGTGCCCCGGTTCCCTTTACATCTTTGAGGAGAATGACTTTCATATTTTTTTGCTAATACAGGCTTAAAATTAGTATAGCGAAGGGTTGAAATTTTAGCAAGTTTATAGTATGCTGCTAAGAGCAATTATTTTACATTATATTACTATATGAAAAAATCAGGATTTGTCGTGTTGGTTGGCCGTTCCAATGTTGGAAAATCAACATTATTAAATACCCTTGTTGGCACAAAAATAGCGGCAACAAGCTTCCGGGCACAAATGACGCGCCATGTAATTCATGGGGTGATGAATACTCCTGATGGTCAGGCGGTATTTGTGGATACACCGGGAGTATTTAAAGACAAAAAAAATATATTATCTAAAAAGCTTACGGGAAAAGTGGAAGAAGCCATTCACGATATTGATTTGATTTTGTATGTTGTGGATCCTACACGGGAAATTGGAACTGAAGAAAGAGCCGTGTATGGAATGATCCGTCATTTAACGATTCCCAAAATTTTGGTGGTAAATAAAAGTGATCTGCCAGAGTCTGAGCGACCATATCAATCTGATTATACAGCATGGGGGCCTGATTTTGATTCAGTCTATTTCTTGTCTGCCTTAAAAAATAGACATATACAGCCGCTCAAAGATAAAGTAATGGAACTTCTTCCTGAAGGTGAAGATATGTATCCGGTGGAGCAGCTAACAAATATGAATAAGGAATTTTGGATTGCGGAGCTTATTCGGGAGAAGCTGTTTTCTGTACTCGATAAAGAGGTACCCTATTCTGTTGCAGTGGAGGTGGATAGTGTAGAAGAGAAGCCTGAAATGACGGTGATAAAGGCGCGAATACTTACTGATGCAGAACGATATAAAGGAATGATTGTTGGGAAGGGTGGAATGAGAATTAAAGAAATTGGGCAGATGTCTCGAAAAGAACTAGAGCAAGCAACGGATAAAAAAGTATTTCTTGAACTTGAGGTAGAAGTTGATTCTCATTGGGTGGAACGACTGTAGTGCGACAATCTGGAACACGTATGAAACCACCATCTAGCTATGAGGTTATTATTATCCTTGTATTTGCGGTATTAACACCATTTATATATAACGCGTTGTGTTCTTTCATCTTCCTGTTTCAGAAGCACTGTATTATCTAGGTCCTTTTTGCCGAAATTCTGATCAAGGAATGACTGATGACTCTGTTTTTGTGTTATCTTCAGAACAAGGAGATCTCCTTGGCTGTAAGCATTTTCGTGTTGAACAAGAAACGTCATGTATTGAATCCCCCTGTCCGGATTTTTCTATTGTGTATAGGGGGAAGACGGCTGCTGATGGGAGTATTTCTTTATCAAAAATATTGTTTACTGATGAGTTGTTTTCTTATGTTGACGGAAAGGAACTTATCCATTCCAGGCTGAAACAGTACCTGTTTCATGTGGAAGGAAATTATAATACCCAAATATCGTTTGATGAAATTAAAAATTATTATCAAGGGAATACTTCTACACAGCTTGAGTTGACGGCTAAACCAGACGGGTATTGTACTGCTCCAAAACAACGGTCGAGTTTTATACAAAATTATTGTGATGGACATTAACGGCTATAAATAATGATCCGTGAACAGTCACTATCCACTCTGTTTGCATTGGATCATTATATGGTATAATTTTTGTCTGAACCTTTGTAAAAAATCTGTTACTTTTTAACAAGAACCTCCTATGAAACCCGTAACTCACGACGTCTCATCTAAAACAATGCTTTCTTTTTTACAAAAAAACCATGTTGCCGTATTATCTACCTTGCGTCCTGATGGTTCTCCTGATGGCGTGAGCATCTACTACCTTTGTGAGGATACATTCTCACTATTATTCCCCACAAAAAAAGGATTACAAAAATATATAAATATTCAAAAAGATAATAGAGTGTGTGTCACGGTTACTGATGCTGACAATCAAATAACCATGAAAATTCGTGGTACTGCCGAAGATGTTGGAAATGATATTGAACGTGTAAAAAACCTTTTTGATTATTTAGCCATTGTACTCCCTGAAAATCAAAGCCCTCCTTTTTTGAAACATACTGCAGGTGAATCAACAATTATGAAAGTTACTCCCATAGAAGTTTTATATAAAAAATACGATACTAAAAAACTTGAAGAAGGATTTTTGTCTTTTGATAAAAAGGACGCAAAAAAAGCATAATGCTTAATATTCTTATCACCTCTGCTCCATTACTTTTCATATACCCTTCTCTATGAAACTCACACTCACTCGACCGCTTGTCTTTTTTGATCTTGAAACGACTGGTGTTGACCCGTATAACGATCGCATTGTTCAGCTTGCTGCTATTAAATACTTTCCTGATGGACAAAAAACCACACATGAATGGATTGTTAATCCAGGAATGCCTATTCCAAAGGGAGCAAGCGATATCCATGGAATTACGGATGACATGGTACAAGATAAACCACTGTTAGGCGATCTTACGAAAGACCTTGCTACACTATTTGATGGGGTGGATCTTGGTGGTTATAATGTAAAAAATTTTGACATTCCCCTATTGGCTGTTGAATTTGAACGGATTGGCTTACCACTTGATACGGAACAAATTAAGATTGTGGATGCGATGAAAATTTTTCAAATAAAAGAACCTCGAACGCTCACAGCTGCCTACAAAAAGTTTTGTGGAAAAGAGCTTACAGATGCTCACGATGCTATGGCTGATATTGTAGCATCTGTGGAGGTACTTGAAGGACAGATGGCACAATACGATGATGTTCCCTCAACGGTAACAGACCTTCATGATTTTTGTTTCCCTCATGATCCTGATGCATTTGATGCGGAAGGAAAACTTCGATTTGTTGATGGTGCGTTGACGATTAATTTTGGGAAGAATAAAGGAAAGTCGTTGCAGTTTCTTTCAACAAATGATCCTGGGTATCTTGAATGGATTTTGAAGAGTAATTTTTCGGATAAAGTAAAAGAAGCCCTCCGAGATGTTTTAAAATAACATATACGAAAATATAACTTACGACCTATTTTTTTATGTCTGATATTACTATTAAAGAAGCACAAGGATTGGTGGATACGTGGATTCAAGATCTTGGCGTCCGCTATTTTTCACAATTGACGAACATGGCACAGCTCACAGAGGAAGTTGGTGAAGTTGCACGAATTATTTCTCGTGAATATGGTGATCAAAGTTACAAAGAAGGACAAGAAAAAGGAGATCTTGGTGATGAACTTGCCGATGTACTGTTTGTCCTTATTTGTATTGCAAATCAGTCTGGCGTAAATTTGACAGAGGCATTGGAAAAAAATTTGGAGAAGAAAACGACGCGAGATATTGATCGGCATCGGAATAATTTAAAACTACTCATTTAAAACTACGGTGCTGATAGCACCGTTTTTTGTTAGCTGTATGTTTTTTCTAAATAGTCATTGATATCGTCACTTTCGTACATCATGACAGGATTTTTTGGATTTGTGGTATCGACAAGGTATGGAACTTGTTCCTTGCCACCGAGCGCAACGAGGAGTTTTCTCTTTGGACTTCCTTTTGGCATGTTACGACAAATATAGTCGAGATCAAGTTCTTCCATTTTTTGCCGTACTTTGGCACAAAATGGGCAGTGTTCCATTTGGTAAAGTTCTATCATAGGATTACAAGTATAAAAATTATTCTGAATTAAAGATTGCTCATGTGAATTGCTGATAGTCCCCATTCGTATGCATGGTTTTTCCTTGAGAGGACTTGATCTTCGCTGAGGCAGTTGAGTACGCCATAGGTTACAGGGATATCTGTGGTAAGGTTCAATGTCATAATTCCTTGGGTCACAGCTTCAGAAATGTATTCAAAATGCATGGTTTGTCCTTTTACGAGTACACCAATACATACAACGGCATCTACGTGTTCTTTTTCCATCAATTGTTTTGCACCACGTGGTAGTTCATAAGCCCCAGGGACTTCATATAGAATAATATCCTGGTTTGCCACTTCTGAATCAAGCAGTGCTTGTTTGCATTCATTGACCAGCTGATCCACAACTTCTTTATTCCACAGGGTAGAAACAATACCAATGCGTTTTCCTACTCCCTGTTGTTTTGGGAGGGTAATGCCTTTAGCCATATACTTATGATTGTGTTAAATGCGCAAGATGTGAAGCAACGTATTTACTAATAACATCAACTTCAATATTTACCGCAGCTCCGGTTTGTAATGCGCCAAGGTTGGTAACTTCTCTTGTATGAGGGATTAACATGACGGAGACGTTGTTTCCTTCTTTTTTGGTAACAGTAAGGCTAGTGCCATTTATGGTGATTGATCCTTTATGCACAATATGCGTGTTGAGTTCTTCTGGCAACGAGATGGTGATAACGAGGTCTGCTCCTTGATCGTCAACAGCGACAACTTTAGCCATACCGTCTACATGTCCCTGGACAATATGCCCATCGAGGGTGTCCCCTATTGTCATCGGCTTTTCGAGATTTACTTGTGAGCCTACGTGTATATTCCCTAGTGTGGTAAGTCGCAATGTTTCATCAGCCACTTCAAATACAGCAGTATCTGCCTTTTTTTCTACAATGGTCAAACAGACACCATCAATAGCAATACTATCGCCAATTTTTGCTGAATCAAAAAAATTTTCTGCTTGTACGGTTATCTTTTGCGGAGTTGTCTTCTCATGCGTGATAATTTTTCCTTGTGCGGTAATGATGCCAGTAAACATACTCTGTTTAGGTTAAGATGTCTTTGACGAGTTCAACGTCGTCGGCTATTTTTTGTTTGAGTTCTTCTACATCGGTGATGGCAATAACTTCACTTACTTTTTGTACCGGATCAACCGTGATTTCTTTTCCGTAAAAATCTGATCCTGTATATCCAATGAGGTATATTTCTACCTTCTGTCGTGCTCTATGAATGTATGCTGCCGCATTGTACTGAATATTGTCAAGCATAGCATGTACGGCATAGATACCATCTTTGAGTTGAGTTTTATCTGCAACAATGTTGAGATTTGCGGTGGGAAACCCCATTTGACGACCGATGCCATCTCCTTCTATTACTACTCCTTTAAACATAGTATTATTTTGTATTTAATAACTCTAACGCTTTTTCTAAACCAAGATCGGTGATTCTATTTTCATCTCCTTCTGGAAGATCTTCGTTTACGCTAAATTGTTCTTCTAATTCGATATCAGGAGCAATTCCTTCACCATCAATTCCCCTATCCTTTGGGGTAAACCATTTGGCAATAGTAAGTTTGAGGGCAGAGCCATCAGAAAATGGTTCAAAATCTTGTACAGATCCTTTTCCATATGTTTTTTGTCCTACCAGTGTTGCCTGTTCATAATCTTGCAATGCACCAGCAACAATTTCTGAACCGGAGGCAGTTCCTCCATCAACGAGGACAATCGTCTTGTATCCAGCGAGTCGGTGTAATCCTGTGGTGTCATGATGTTGTACTTTGCCATTTGTAAATTTTTCAGAAACAATCACTCCTTCTTTTATCCATTCACTGGCAACATCTATAGAGGTATCAAGAAATCCACCTGGATTGCTTCTCATATCAAGAATAATTCCTTTGGGGTTTTGTTTGATAATTTCTTTGACGGCTTTGTCGAATTCTTTTCCTGTTTCTCCATTAAAGTAACTCACCCGCAAGTGGGCAATGTTATCTCCGACTGTTTCTAATCGAACGGTAGGAACATTGATGGTGTCTCTTGTAATATCGACATCTCGTGCGGTATTTAATCCATTGCTGCTCATGGTGAGTGTAACTGTTGTTCCTCTTTTTCCTCGAATTTTTTGTACAGCTGACTCAACAGTGATACCAAACGTATCTTCTCCATCGATTGCAAGAATTTTATCTCCTGTCTTGAGTCCAGATTTTTCTGCAGGAGATTCTGGTAATGGCGCAATAACCGTAAGCCGCTCATCACGGATACCGATTTCTGCACCAATTCCTTCAAATTCTCCAGCGAGATCTTTGGCAAATTCTTGTGCTTCTTTTGGGGGGAAATAAACAGAGTATGGATCATCTAATCCTTTAACAAGTCCTTCCATAGCCCCATAAAACAAGTCAACATCAGAAATCTCTTTGTTACTGACGTGTTTTGTTTTGATTTTATCCCAGATGTTCCAAAACTGATTAAAGCTTACTTCGTCTGATCTGGTTTTACTATACAAATCGAGAACTTTTGAAATTTGTACTTCTCCATCTCCATCAAGGACTGATTTTCTTACTTCAATAATAGTGCCCACAAAAATTCCTGCACCAAATACGACAAGCGCACTTACCACCCCGACGAAGGTATACAGTTTATTATATTTTTTATGTGTGTTCATGGTATACAGTATTAAATTTTTTCTTCTTTTATAATATCTACGCCTATTGACTGGAGACGCTCGATAAGATTATCGTACGCTCGTTCAATTGGATAAATATTTCTTAATATTGAGGTTCCTTTTGCGGCAATCATTGCAATAAGAATGGACATAGCGGGTCGTATGGCGTACGGGGCGATAACTTCGTTTGCTTTGAGTGGTGTTGGTCCTTCAATAATAACTCTATGTGGATCAAGTAAAATAACATTGGCACCAAGTTTTTGAAATTCTAAATTATAGAGTGCTCTATTCTCGTATGGCCAATCGTGGATGAGTGTTTTTCCTTCTGCCTGAGTGGCAATTGGGGCAAAAAATGGGAGGTTGTCAATATTTAATCCAGGGAATGGTCTTCCATAAATTTTGTCTGGAAGTGCCGTGAGTTTTGATGGAATAATCTGAATATCACAGACGGTAAGGTATCCTTCTTTATTTGAATGCTTATTTTTTATGTTAAACTCTTGTCCCATGACTGCGAGTTTTTCTAATTCTAATTCAAGAAACTCAAGTGGACAATTTTTTATGGTGAGTGGAGATTTTGTGGTAATAGCGAGCGCAATCCATGCCATGGCATCAATAGGATCTGGTGCGACACTGTATGATACGGTATCTTTGAGTTTTTTTACTCCTGATATGTGCAGTGTTGTTGTACCAATACCGCTAATATTTGCTCCTGCTTTTTTAAGAAAATGGCAAAGGTCTTGTACCATGTAATTTGCTGAAGCAAATTTGATGGTGGTATCTCCTTTTGCAAGTACTGCCGCCATGATGATATTTTCTGTGGTGGTATCTCCTGATTCATACATGACAATATTTGCTCCCTTTACAATAGTATTTTTTATATTGTAGTAGGTTGCTTTTTTTTCTACTTCGATACCAAATTTTTGCATGCCAAAGATGTGTGGGTTAACGGTTCTTTTTCCAAGATCACAGCCACTTGTTCGATACAATTTGAATGCTTTTTCTCGTTTGGCGAGGGCTCCCATGAGCAATAATGAAATTCTTCCTGAAGCACAGGCCTTTTTATCTATGGTGTCGAGAGAAAGTTTTTTGCTGGTATCAAGTTCAAGAGTTGTTTCGTCTTTCCAGATAAAACTCACGCCTATACTTTCGAGTAATTCAAGTACACGATGTACTTCTTGTACTCGTGTCATATCATGAAGCGTTGTTTTTCCTTTTAATAACAATGAAGCAAAAAGAAGGGCAATGGTGGCATTTTTCCCTGAAACAGTTTCAATACTTCCAGAGAGGGATTTCCCTCCTTTAACAACGTAATAACTCATAGGTCATTGATTTTGGTTGGTTGATACGGTATGATTATAACGTGAATTCACAAAAAGCGCAATTTTCACAATTTGGCTATATTATGCACAATTTATGTCTTACCCAAAAATAATTATCACTCGCCCATATCGTATTGCAATCATGGCATTTTGGGTTATGCTTTTTTTGGTTGCGGCACCCCTTACTATCTTATATACTGCTGGCTATCGCTATGATTTTGTTAATCATGCAATACGACAAACAGGAGTTATTAGTGTTGATGTCCAGCCAAAAGACGCCTCTGTATTTATCAATAATGTCCCCATAAAAAAGACTATTCCTTTACGATTAACCAATCGTGCTCCGGGAAATTACCTCCTTCGGGTGTCTCGTGATGGTTACCGGGATTGGGAAAAAACTATTATCGTTGATAGTAATAAAACGACGTTTATTCGTAATATTAGTTTATTTAAAGATAGTCTTCCTTACCCATTTTTGACTGATGCCTATTTTTCTATTACGGCTCTTTATCCTGGTGTTTTTAATGATTCCCTTCTTTTTTCTACTGAGGATGATGGCATTTATGAATTATACCGACTTTCTCTCAAAGAAGATCCTCCACAACCGTCACTCTTATTGCGCCAATCGTTTGCTTCTGCACCACATATTTCATGGTCACAACGAGCTGATTTGTTTCTTGTTGATATGACTGATTTGGGTGGAAGACTTTTTGTATTCGATAATAATGAACAACGAGTTTCTATTGATGGGCCACTTTCTTCTCCTGCCCAATGGCACGACCGTTATGGGCTGGTGGTTGCTCTTGATGGGTCATTATTTTCTATGCAACCGACAAAAGAACTTACTCGATTGCCATATACCCCAACATCTTCTATATGGTACCTTGATGCAGGAGAACAACTGTGGGAGTACAATGCTATTTCTAATAGAATCGAACAATTTGATCAACAGGGACAGTTGCTGGTTTCGATGGAACTTCCTCAAGAATTTACCGTCACTTCTTTTCTTGATGTAAATGATCATCGAATACTTTTGCAAACACCTACTGGCATTCTTTTGTTTTCTCTTTCTGATGATCATTCTATTCAAACATTTGCTAATATGCAATCCATGTATAATAGACAAACAAACGAATGGCTTTTGTGGTCTGAAACGGAATTGTGGAGTATCTTTGCTGATGGAACTTTTGCGCTTATTGAACGAACGGGAGAACCACTACATTCTGTTCACCCGCTTGATGAACATGGGCAGTTACTGCTTCACAAAGGAGATAAACTTGAAGTATATAACCCTGGATACCAAGTTCGAGATACCTTGTTTGAGAATGCTGATATTGAACATATTGCAGTTGATATACTGGGAAAAAGAATATTTATTTTAGGAACTATTGCGGAAAAACGAGATTTGTTTGTCCTTGAGTATTAATAATTCGTTTATAGCTAAATAAAAAACAGCATAATATGCTGTTTTTTATTTCTATGAAATCTCAACTTCTTGAACTTTTTTCTTTATAATTCAATGACTGTTTTGTCCCCGAGGATCATACGATGTGCTTGTTTTTCTTGAGGAGGTTGTTTTTCAATCAGTTGTGCTGACTTCCCTATGATACTGTTATCGATGGTAAGATGACAACTAATTGTTGCATTATCGAGAATAATACTGTGTTTAATTGTCGCATGTTTTATCTCACAGCCAGAACCGATGGTTGTATGAGGCAGAATGGTACAATTTTCCAAAACACAGTTTTCTCCAATAATCACGGGGCCTTTAATGGTAACGTTTTCTCCAATTTGTGTTCCGCGACCAATGTGTACTTTTCCTTCAATATTAGCGATATTTTCTACATGCTTATGTCGAAGGAAGTCATTTTCATGAATATGCTCTAAAAGGAGTCTGTTGGCAATAAGAAGATCTTCTGGTTTTCCTGTGTCTTTCCACCATCCGGTAATTTCTTTGTAGCCGACTTTTTTTCCGGTTTTGATAAAGTGAGAGTGAATACTAGAAATTTCATATTCACCACGAGCACTCTTTTCTATGTTATCAAATGCGCCAAAAAATATATTTGGCCCATAAATATAAATGCCTGTTACGGCGAAATTATTTGGTGGATTGTGCGGTTTTTCCCATACATCCATGAGCGTTTTTCCATCTTCATGAAATATGGGCACACCAAACCGCTCTGGGTCTGGTACTTCTGAAAGCGCGAGCATACAATCAACATCGCTTTGTTCGAAATCTTCTACCATGTTTTTAACACTTCCCAATAAAATGTTATCTGAGAGATAAAAGATAAATGGTTCTTTGCCTATAAATTTTTCAGCTTGTTTTACTACGTGAGCAATTCCTTGTGGTCCGCCAGTTTGCTCGAAGAAGGTAATATTGACTCCCCAATGTCCTCCATCACCGATGTGTTTTTGGAGTTCTATCTCACCTGGGTTGGTATTGATATAAATATGGGTAACGCCAGCTTCTACGACTTTTTCGATTGCATGAAAAATCATTGGTTTGTTAGCAAGCGGGAGTAAATGTTTGTTGATTGTTGTGGTGACTGGATGCAATCTGGTTCCTCGTCCCCCACCGGTCAGGATTGCTTTTCTAATTTTTTTCATACCATTTTACAAAATCTGTAATTAGGTTTTTGGTAAATTCATTTCCAACTCTTTTTATAGCTTCTTCTGGTGTGAGCCACTCATACTCTTCAAATTCATCATTAAGTGTTACTGGCTGTGTATCATCAATCACTCGTGCAAAAATGTTGAGGAATATAAAATGTTTTTTTTCTTTACATTTTTCTGGAAAAATAGCTTCCACGGTTTTATCAAAATGAATATCTGTAATATCTAATCCTGTTTCTTCTTTTGCTTCTCTTTTTGCACAGTCTGCTATGGTTTCTCCGTATTCTAATCCACCACCAGGTATTGTCCAATAGTTACTCCATTTTGGACAACGTGCCATAAATATATCTCCTTGTGAATTATGTATAACGACTCCTGTTGAAACTTTAACTTGATCATTCATACGTACAGCACCGTTACCATTTAATTATATGTCTGATTATTCCAGCGTAAAGGTTCATGATTGGATTCCCTACATAGATCAATAATGGATTTTGCATTTCTTGATCTTGGAACAAAATTTTCGTTGCCGCTGATTGCAAAATGTCGATATCTTTTTTTCCTGATACCTTTCTAATAGCATTAATCTTTTTGCGCTTGCCGAGCCATAGTTTCCAATGTGCAAGTTTGCTCCAATATTGATACACCCTTATACGATCTTTTATCCATCCACCTTTTAGGGCAAACGCGATAAGTCCAAGTTCCATCACGAGAAGCATTGGCAAAAGCAACAACAATGTTTTCCAGCGAAAAAACATGAGGAGGACCCCATAGCGATTCCGTTCCATCCAATAAAATTTGGTGATGCTACGACTAAATTTATATTTATGATAAAAGATTGAGTCAGTTACCATCACAATGCGATAGCCTGCCATTTTGAGACGCAGGGACCATTCAAGATCTTCGTGATAGAGAAAAAAATCGTCATCCCACATGCCATATTTTTTTATCAGGTCTGACCGAACCATGAGGGCCGCGCCACTTGCGTAGTTGATGTCTTTTATTTTTGGTAATGACAGGGTTTTTATGTTTGATCTATATTCATCACAAAAACCAAACCCAAGGTAATGATAGGAGTTTCCTGTACAGTTCACGAGTTCTGTTTCTGGGTGAAGCAATATGAGAGATTGGGCGGCACCGATGGTGTCATCATTTTCAAATGTGTCTACGAGCGGCTCTATGGCATCAGCGGCAAAAAATCCATCGTTATTATTGAAGAATACGTATTTGCAATCGTGTTCCATTGCCCATATAGCACCAACATTGTTTCCACCTGCAAATCCTAAATTTTCTTTTTGTGCGAGAATAGTTACTCGTGGAATTTCTTTTTCTGAGAGTGGAACTACGGCACTTTCCAAATAATGAACAAATGACCCATGTTCTGGATGTGGATTTGAGACAATAATAAATTCTATTCTGTCTTTTGGATAGGTAATTTTTTTGAGAGATGACACAACATCATCAATATATTCTTCATTGTGATAGTAAAGGAGGTATACAATACCTATTTTTGGATGTTGTTGTGAATTCATAGTTTTCTGGGTTCATTGTTCATAGCATGACAAGACTATGGACGAATTTTATAGTATTTATTGTTTCCTCGCCATTTCCACATGTATTGGAGCCAACTTTTAAAATGAATTCTGGCAAGTTTATTTTTGAGGAGGGCATTTATGACTCCGGGAACTTTTGCTGATCCTTTGCCGTGAATATGTGTAAGTACTATATCATGAGTATAATATACCGGCCAATGTGCCTCCCACATACGTAGTGACCAATCAATATCTTCAAAATACATAAAAAATCTATCATCAAATCCTCCTATTTCTTTGTAGGCTGTTCCTCTTACAAACATCGCTGATCCCATAATTGCGTCAACTGGACGTGTACTATTATGGTCAAACTCTTTCATGAAATAGGCATCTGCTATTTTTTTCCCTTTGCCTTTTTTCCCTAATTTGGTGCGACTATATACTGGCTGAAGGAATGTAGGAAATCGCCAACATGAGTATTGTAATTCTCCATCAGGATAAACAACTTTTGGACCAATCATACCAACCTTTGGGTGTTGTTCCATGTAATTGAACAATTTTTTCAGGGTGTCTGCTCCGGCATGAAAGGTTGTATCTGGATTGAGGGCAAAATAATATGTTGCTTCTGTTGCTTTGAGCCCTTTATTTTGTGCTTTCCCAAATCCGATGTTTCCACCGGCATCGATATATTGCACTTGTGGAAATGACTCTTGGAGATATTCTTTTATACCATCCGCATTTTCTGAATTATCTACCACGGTTACTTGTACTTTAAGACCACTCTCGTTGATGTCATCAAAAAGTGTGGCGAAACAGGTCTTTATGTGTTGGAGCATCTTGTAGTTTACTACAACGATGTTTATGTCTTTCATATAGTTATATCCACCAGTGTCTTATTTCTGTCCATGTTATACGTCTTTTTTTTGTTATTTCTTTTGTTTTATGTCGGAGATCTTTTCGTGTATGCCAGATTTCTCCAATTCCCTTGAGGACAGCTCTGTCAAATAGCAAAAACCAGAAGAACTTCTTTGCTTCATACCATGTTATGGCAAAAAAATCAAGCAGCACGTTTTGCCAATATTCGTTTTTATACAATGTTCTAATATGGTTTTTGTAGCTATGGTACTTAACCCAGCTTGATTGTTTTTTCTTGTTTTTGGCAGCTGAGATATCTCCTGTTTCTTTTCTTCCTTCTGCTGACCGATCATGATAGGCAACGGTGTCTAGCAGGGTATATGCTTTGTATCTGGCAGAGCGTAATCGGAAGGCAAGGTCTACATCTTCTTTGTATGAGTGGTATGATTCATCGAGGAAAGTATTATCTGAAAAAGCAACGGCATCTACAGCAGATTTTCGTAATAGTGGAAAAGCGCCTGATACACCAAATACTTCTAGTGCCGTCTCCCCTTTCCAGCGTTCAGCACGGAATGACATGTTCATTTTTGGTTTGAGTACTGACCACCGTTCGCCAGCATATTTTTCTATGACACGCCTACTTTTGAATACTTTGAGTCCAAGCGAATCTATATCATCCGTAAAACTTTTATGTATTGTTTTGTCTTTCACTTGAGAAAAATCCCAACGCATAAGCCGTGGGCTTATCGCGGCGGCATCTTTGTGCGTATCCAAGAATGCCGTCATATTGGCAAAACATTCTGGAGTGAGTGACATGTCTTGATTGAGGAGTAAAAAATAGTCTGCGGTTGTTTTTTTGTAGAGATGATTGTGCCCACCAGCAAATCCAAGATTTTCGGTATTTTCTATAAGTTCAACAGAAACAGGAAACTCTTTAATTTCTTTTTTGATGTTCGCAACAGTGTTGTCTGTTGACCCGTTGTCGAGGACGATAAGTTTCCAATTTTTGTAGGTTTGTTTTTTTAGGGAATCAAAAAGATATGGGATGTATTTTTCTCCATTCCAGGTAACGAGATGAACTGCTAATATTGATTTATGGTTCATAGGTCAACGCCGTTAGTTGAAAGCACCCCCGTATTACTGTTTATAATAAAACTCTTGTATGCCATCTTGACCAAAGAGTTCGTCATCCCAATATTTGATATATGTTGATTTGATAACCCAGAGACATGAAGTATTATCACTTTGCATAATCCACTCTGGCGTTATTCTTTTTTTGAAATCAGGAAATCGTTCATTGTGAGATCTTACCCCTTTTTCTATTTCGTCAGGATCATGGGTAATATAACAGAGTCCTTTGGCTTGGATTCCTTTTCTGTTTGTGTAATCACTGGAATCATACCATGCGATGCTAAATGATACTTGTGGGTTTACAAGAATGTGCTGGCTGTGTTTTGCTTCTTTTGCTGAAATAAAATAAATATCCCATTGATCTGTATAAAACGCATAAAAAACGTTTGATAGCCAAACTTCTTGTCCGTCTGACGTTGCTAACATGAGTAATTTTTGTGAAGCAAAAAAATTTATCCAAGGGGCAACATTATTTTTTTCGCTATATTGTACGTTTGAATTCATACTTATTTTTTTGTTAAGAAAACATAAATTATCTATTTCCCGTATGTTTTATTTAAAAGATTTCTTATTCTTACCATACCAATTCCTACTGGTCTTACCATTGCAATCCACATCCACTTGTACCACGGTTCCCATTTTTGAAAATACGTGAGCATACTGCGAGTGAAGTTTTGTTGTTTCCAAAGGCTGGTGCGTTGTTTGAAACTTTGACCAACGTAATCGACCGCGGTGATGATGGGGGTGTGCACTACTTTGTAGCCATGTTTTTTTGCTTCGCGGCAAATATCTACATCTTCAAACCAAATGAAGTAGCGTGGATCGAATGCCCAACCGAGTTTATCTACAAGCTCTTTTCTCATGAGCATGAATGATCCACGTACGGAGTCGACTTCTTGCTCTTTGTCTGCGTCAAAATCTTTCATGAGGTAGCTGTCCATGATTGATGGAAAGAGATGTGGAAGTTTTAACACAAGTGCAACTTGTTCCCATACTTTTGGAAAACGGCGTGGTTTTGCATCTTCGTTGAGATTTCCTTTTTCGTCGACGAGTTTTGGGGAGACAATACCAACGTCTTTGTGCTGTTTCATCCAATCAACAATGGTGTCTATACTGCCTGGTTCTACCCGCATGTCTGGATTTAAAAATACATAAAAATCTCCATGTGCGAGTCTCAATCCCCTATTGTTTGCTGCGGCAAATCCGGCATTGGTATGATTTGGCAACATTTTTACGTGAGGAAAGTTTTTTTGAACAAACGCTACAGTGTCGTCCTGTGATTTGTTGTCAACAACAATTTGCTCACAGGAAATATGCCGACAGCCTTTCATGACGGAAATGATTTGTTCTCCAATGAGTTGTCTTGAGTTCCAGGTGACGGTGATGACTGATACGTCCATACAATTATAGTTCTTAGTTCAGAGCCAATAGGGTTTATGCTAACCCATTGAGGCCGTGACCGTGTTGTTCGAGTTTGTCGGCGAGTTTTTTGTCGAGGTCAAGATTATTGCCTTTGCCGCCGCGACCATAGTCATCGGCGAGTTTGACGACGTCGTTGAGATGGTTTGTAGATACTTCAAGAATTTGGCTATCTTCCATGCCTTCAGCGCGATGAATGTCTCCGGGGTATACATCGAGTTTGTCTCCGGGAAGGAGAATTATTTCTTCGAGTGCCTCTTCTGATGGACCAAGATAAAATTTTACTTTTCCAGAAAGGAGGTATTGTGTTTCTTTTTTTTGTTCGTGGTATTGGAGGGAGTATCTATGCCCTTTTTTGATATGCAAAATTTTGCCAACGTATTCGTCTTGGATGCCAAACCAAATTTCGTGTCCCCATGGTTTTGGGACATGTTTAAGGGGGATTTGTTTATTCATAATAGAGATATGGTAGCTAAATAGAGGCAAAAAATCAAATAAAAAACGGAAGGGAACCCTCCGTTATAGTTTTTTGTTATGCCGCGTTTTTATATCGTGAATCTTCATTTCTGGCTTGTTGTTCTTTTACGGCATTTCTTAACATGGCCACATTGGCCTGCGCTTCTTCAAAATATTGTTGTTTTTCTCCCCTTGAAGTGGAATTACCCATGGCTTTTAGATTTCGATACACTTCTCTTGCTGGTGTTTTTAGAATTTCATCTGGGGCATGGTTGTATACTTCGGCGATTAATCCCATTGCTTTGGCATTATCTCCTGATGATGACATCAAGCCGTCTATTTTTTCTACGGCAAGGTCAAAATCGTAGTCAGCTTCGGTTTCTTGTGTTGGTTGTCTACTTTCGGGTGAATAGTTCATATATGCTATGTAATAAAAAAGATAGCTTTAGCATAACAAAAAATACTATAAACAAAAATAGCCGAGGTATTCGGCTATTTTTGTTTGTACTCGAGCCGCTACGTTTCCAAAGGTGGAAACGTAGCGGCTCGAGTGAAGAAAGGAACGATGGGGATGATCAGGCGGCGGTGGCGAACGCCTTCTTGAGCTCGCGGACGGCGAGCAACTCGAGGGCGTCACGGACGCCGTCGAAGAGCTCGAGCCAGGCCTCGCTCGTCATGGCCTTGAGATGGCCCTCATCGTTGTTGTTGATGACCACGGCCACAGGCTCGTCAACCCTATCGGGTTGAGCCTGAATGACGATGAGAAGGCTCTGGTTTTCGGCGAGGCTGTCGTGCTCGGTGACACGACGGCGGTTGGTGACCGCCGCCTTGCCGTCGACGAACCCGAACTCGATGACGCCGGAGCACTCGCTTTCCCCGAAGGGATAGCGAATGCCGAAGATCTTGGGCGCACCGTAAGGAGGAAGCGACCGGACTCCATAGAAGCCCGACACGATCTTCGCCCCGTTCTCGCCGCCGACGACCACGCTCCAGCCCTTGGCGGTCGCCAGGGGGAACGTGAGGGTTTCGCCATTGGAGAGGTTCATCCAGGCCAAGAAAGCCTGGATGTCTTCGAACTTTTTGCTTGACATCTTTGTTCTCCGTTGCAGCCTATTTACTGCAAATGAGATTGTTGGAATTGCCACATCGCTATTCCGTCTTCTCTCCCCCATGGAGGTTAGACACGTTGTGGCGGCCATTGGCATACTATCTGCTATCCCGTCCGGGTAAACACCCAAACACAGATACTATGCACAACGCCCCTTACTAAGATCGTTAGCAAGAGGCGTTGTTTGTTTGTAACGAGGTTATGAATTGCTTGTTCGTCGTTCTTGTTCCTTATCTATGAGAATTTGTGTCCGTTCATCAAAATGATCTCTATAGGTAAGGAGGTCTTGCCAAGATAAGACAGCATACCCATCTTTTGGGGTTTTGTCAAGCCCTCCACGCACTATTGCCTCTATGCCTTCTTGTGGATTACGAAAGCTGGCTTTGTAGGAAAAGTATGTTTTTTCTGGCCCTTTTTCTCGTATAAATACTTGCGCGGAGCGAGCAGATACTGAAATCGGATGCTCTGTCGCAACATCTTGATTTCTTGCGTGAAGGATTGTGTTGATTATGTTTTCGAGTTTTTTTCTTATTGTGCCTTCAGCATTTTTTGTTTTTTCTTGATCCACCACAATCCCCATAAATTGTGGGAAGTCTGTATCTTGTGTTATGTTTTCTACCAAAAAGGTATCTTCGACTAATTCAACAAGGCATGTGGCAGGAATCTTGAGTGCGTGTTCTTTTTCTTTTTGCATTCGCTCTAGGTCTTCTTGCAACAGGTGTTTCATGCGCTCACCCACTCCCACTCCTTTCCAAAATAATTGTTTGGCTCTCCTATCTTCACCATTTTGTTGTCTGAGCTTTGCAAAGGCCTCATATGCTTGTATAAGTGCGTTGGTGTATCCGGTGTTTTCCAATTCTTCAATAGCAGTTGAGAGATATGCGATTGCTTGATTTGTTTCTCCGAGAGTGCTTGCGAGTCTCCCTGCGTCGAGGTATGTTCTTCCAACGTGTGCAGTATCGCCGAGAACTTTTCTTTGTTCAGCGAGTTCCAGATATTGATCAATCATGTCTTGGTGTGGTTTTTGTTCTGATCGCTGATGTAATAGTCCGTGACGAATTTTCATCTTTGCCCATTCAGTATTTTGATCTTGTCTGCCTTGTGGAATGGTATTGAGAAGTGTGAGTGCATCTCTGTTGTGCTGCTGAGCAGCGAGGGGCATACCTTGGCGATCATATGATGAAGCAATACAATTGAGTGCATGTGCTGCCATGAGTGGTTGTTCCTGTTGAAATTCAGTAAGAATCCTTCCTATTTGAAATACTGAGGTATCTTGTTTTGTGTGATAGCTTGCAGCGCAATATTCTGCCAAGGCAAATGGTGAGAGTCCTGATTTTCCCGCATTGAGTATTTGCTGAATATCTTTTGGATCTGTTATTTCCACTAGTTGTTTTCCTGTTTGTTCTTTGGCAACAGCATCAACAGCATCCATCACAATGCGAAGGAATTTTCCTTCTGGTCCTTTTTGGATAATCATTTGTTCGAGTTGCTGGCCGCGAAGATGTGTTGCAATGGTATCTAATTCTTTTGCCTGAATGGCTTCTTCTAATTGTGCAACGTTATCTTGGAATTTTCCGGATTCAATAATGCCAAAGAGTTGTTCTTTGGGGGAAGTTTGGTTGGTATCTCGTGCTGATTGTTCTGGTGATTTTCGTGTTTCCATATGCGCATATAGTAACACATATTTTTGTACCAAAAAACCTGCCTTTATTGGCAGGTACTTTGGTGTATGATGAATCATCGGTGTGAAACTGGGATGATTCATCGCGGCGGAAAAGAACAGAAAATGAGGGTACTACCCTTCTGAGCTATTCTTCAGCTCAAGAAAGCGTTCCCAGGACTCAACGTACGTCTCGCGATCGTACGGCTCGTTTGCGAGGACGAGAAGCATACTTCCCCCCTCGTGTGCTCTGACTTTGTGCCAAAGCATGGGAGGGATGAATACGGCCTCTCCCCGATTGACGACGAACTTTTCTTCGTTCTTACCGTCGTGAAGCACGAAGTCAATGGATCCATGGGTGCAGATGAGGATCTCCATACCGTTCGCATGGGCGTGATCTGCATACCATTCCTCATCCTGAGGAGCCCAGGTATACGAACGAACGATCCTCCCCATCTGACGTGTGACTTCCTCAGGCAACTTGCCAAATTCGCACACGATGAGATGTCCGGGAGTGGGCAAGCTGAAATGCAGTGCCCCACCGATGATCTCACTGACTTCCCCAATTGTTGGGGTTGTCTTTAACTTTTCTGACATTTTTTCCTCGCTTGGTGGTTGTTTTTCCACTGGCGTTATTGCACAGCAGTTTTTCAGCCTATCTGTTTTTTTACTTTTTGTCAATACAAAAGCCAGCGTATGAAACTAATACGCTGGCTTTTTCTTGTGTATGTTTTTACTAGCAACTTGGCATGCTTTGGTCTGATGTGACGCCTTTTTCTTTTGCTTCTTTGTATTTTTGCATGGTGTCCCGCATGGCTTTGTGTACTTCTCTCATTTCGATGCCAAACTTTCCAAGATTTTTTGAGTGAAGAAAATTGTTTGATCGTCCTTTGGTGGCGAGTCCTTGTTTGACGAGGTCTTCATTGCTGATCCATTCATTGGTATGAGTTGGATCGATCATTTCTTCGTAAAGGGCAACGATTTCTTTGTGCTTGAGTTTCCCTGGATTGGTAACGTGAAAGATGCCTTCGGCTTTTTTTTCTAATAGCTGGTGAAAGACGTCTACCATGTCATCGACGATGGTGACGCTATTTTCTACGTCAATTACTTTTGGATAGGTGGCAAGTTTATCTATCATGTTTTGGTTGCTTGGTATCCAATCGATTGGCATACGGATACGGGCAATACCGACGTTTGGAAGCGTAGAAAGGACGAGGTCGGCGGCCCATTTGGTTCGTGAGTACGTGACTTCGGTTGGGTTTCCCATGTCTTCTTCGCGCCATTCTTTATCTTCGTGTGGAGAATCTCCATAAAAAATACACCCAGAACCAATGTGCAAAAGATACACACCTTTTTGTTGGCAGGCTTCGGCAATAATGATTGGCAATTTGGTATTTCCCAAAATGGTAACGAGTTGATGATCTTCACACCAATCTACGTTTGGTTTTCCACGAACACCTGCGGCATTAAGGACAGCGTTTGGTTTGTGTTCTTCAAGAAGATCGAGCACATCTTGTGTTGAATGAATTTTTTTGTCTGAAGCCACTGCATCTGACCAGCTCTCTTTGCAGCGTTTTCCCACATAGCCATTTGCACCGAGGATAAGAATTTTCATAGTAATTATTTTTTTCCTAATTTATCATTATAATACATGTCATAATATGTTTCGTACTCTCCGCTTTTTACTCGTTTCCACCAATCTTCATTATTTTTGTACCAGAGAATTGTTTCTTTCATGCCATCTTCAAAATCAATTTGTGGTTTCCATCCTGTTTCTTGCCGAAGTTTTGTGTCATCAAGAAGGTAGCGTCTATCATGGCTGAGCCGATCTGGGACGTATGTTTTGAGTGACTCTGGTTTATCTAATGTTTTGAGAATAATATTTGTGATTTCTTCTACACTTTTTTCTACGCCAGTACCTATGTTATATGCTTCACCTATTTTCCCGTTTTCTAAAATTGCTTCAATTGCACGAGCGTGATCATCTACATGAGTCCATTCTCGTTTGTTTTGACTACTTTTAAACAATGGCAGTGACTTATCTTCAAGTGCATTGGTGGTAAATAGCGGAATTAGTTTTTCTGGAAATTGATATGGGCCATAATTGTTTGCACAGTGACTGATCGTTACTGGCATGTTGTATGTGTGATAATACGCCATAACAACGTGATTTGCGCCAGCTTTTGAGGCATTATATGGTGTTTTTGGTTGATATGGATCTGTTTCGAGAAATGCTCGCTGTTCATCGAGAGCAAGATCACCAAATACTTCGCAGGTGGAAATATGATGAAAACGTTTTACTCCTGCTTGCCGTGCGGCTTCTAGTAAAATTTGTGTTCCTAATACATTGGTGCGAATAAAAATTCCTGGATCAAGAACCGCTCGATCGTTGTGTGATTCGGCGGCAAAATTAATTACGATGTCTACGCCTTCCAGTGATTTTTTTGCGGTGTCAAAATCCCCGATATCCCCTTTTATAAAGGTAAATTGTTTATGCTCTTTTGCGTGTTCAAGATTTTCTAAATTTCCTGCGTATGTGAGCGAGTCATAGCCAATTACCTCATCTTCCGGATGATTTTTTAGCCAATAATGAATAAAGTTTGAGCCGATAAATCCGGCGCCTCCTGTTACCACTAATTTCATACCTATTTATGTATAAAGAATATATTCGTGTTCATCATCACTTGACTGAATTGGTTTGTCTGAAAACATGACGACGACAGTTTTGGTGTCATCCATATTTTTTAGAGCAAAGGCAACTTTTTCAGGAATATGTACCACAACGGATCCTGGATCAATAGTCTGTTCTTGTTCTTTTTGTCCGTCTATACTTTTGTATTTTGCTTGCACCTTTCCTTTTTCAACAAACATCATGATGTTTGTTGAATGAAAATACGCATTGCCTATAATTGCATAGGGTTCTAGTTCAGCGCGAGATATATATACCTCACCAACTTTTACACTCTTTAAGTTTCTTCCCTCTTTTGGCGCTTGATCTTTAAACGTGAAGGTAGTAATAAATGGTTGTTCTGTCATATACCTCTGTTTACTTACTATGAATACACTATGAACCGATAAAATCGTCAAATATATTTTGCAATGTTCCTAATGCGGTAGCTTTTGCAACAGGTTTTTCTTCAAAAAAGATATGTCGTGCCATTGACCAGGCAGCCATGGTTTGTCCGTCCCAAATATCATTTTTTTTGATCATTTCATCAATTTCATCTGGTCGACGATAGAGTACTTCTATGTCTTCTGTATCCTCGAGTTGCTGTTCTTTTTGTTCTACGACTTTTGCAAGAAAAACATGGCACTCATCATCTACCAATCCATTAAGGGCTTGGAATGATCCTATTTTCATAAAGTCGTCGGCAATCCATCCTGTTTCTTGGTACAGTTCTATTTTTGCAACGTCTAATGGACTTTGCCCTTCTTTTTTTCCTCCACACGGAAATTCTAAACTTTGTCGTTGATCAATGTAGCGTGTTTGAAGGATAAGGACAATTCGTCCATCTTCAAGTACGGGGATAATCATTGAGTTTCCTGGTGTTTGCATGTAGTAATAATCTCCTACTGCTCCATTTGGTTTTTCATAGGTATCGTGTTTGTACACGGACCATGGATTACTATGGAGTATTTCTTCAGATAATTTTTTGAGGTGTTTGGGCATATGTATTAGTTCACGGTTCTTGGTTCAACGTTCTTAGTTTATAAATAAATTTTTTACTGATTGAACAATGCAGCGATGTCTTGTACTGATTGATTGCCAGGGTTATTTATGATGGCGTGTATATTTTTTCCACCGTCGTTTTTCCATCGAGGAAGAATGTGCACATGTAGATGCGGAACTGCTTGTCCCGCGATTTCATTGTGATTCCAGCCAACATTGAATCCTTCTGGTCCAAGCGCTTCTTGGATTTTTTCCATTGCTTTTTGGGTACCAAGCATGAGGGCTTGTGTGTATTCATCGTCGAGCCCAAAGATCGTGTCTGCATGTTGTTTGGGAATAACTACGGTATGACCTTTAGCGTGAGGATGAATATCAAGAAATGCCAAGACGTGATCGTCTTCGTAAACGGTATAGTTTGGGATGTCTCCGTTAATAATTTTACAAAAAATGCAATCCATATAGTAGTGTTTAGCCCCCACGAAAAGCCAATCAGCCTTTGGATGAAGGAAGTCTATATCTCTATCGACAGACAGGTAGCCAATAGCTATATGAGGGTATCTTATGTTATTTATGGTTTTTTTTCAATTCGTCGTAGTTGCATGTCATATCCGGCCCACATAGACTCTGTGATATGAAATGGAGCATTTGTAAACTGCTTGTTTATCTCTTGTTCAACATCTGTTTTCCCTGAGGACACATGATTGTACCAATATACCGGAATACCTTGGTCGAGAAGAGTACTAATGGCACTTTGTGATTTTTCTCTTTCGTATGAGGCTGTAGTGATTACCCGCCGATACGGAAAAAGATACTTGTCAGCAGAGTCGGTGATGATGACACTATTGGGCCAAGTGTTGGTGAGTACTTGATCTCGTTCGTTGTAAAATTGTGCAATATTTCCTTTGAGCATTTCTAGTCCGTCGACGTGCTTGTATGTTGTGATATAACCATGAATTCCAAGAACCATGATCATACAACCTAATACTGGCAAACGAACTGGTTTTTTGAAAAATTGGATCAGTGAAAATAATGCCCGTGCAACAAATGGCAAACTAAAGACGTAGATAAATAAAAAGTATCTGGTAAAGGATGTACCAATGGTGGGTACATCGCCAAGTGGTGTGTCAAAAAATGTTGCTGATCCATAATAGATAAGCAAAAAGGTACTAATGCTGGCAACAAAAAAAAGATATGTTCGGGATCGTTTGGTGGCTCGTGGGTTTTTTATAATAATGGTGTAGTAGATGCCAATGATGGTGAGGATTGTCCACGGAAACACAAGTGTAACAAGATACTGATATGTATTTTTTATAATGGCAAGCGGATGGATACCAAATGGCGCAATAAGACTGATTACAGGACTATCAAACAACGCAGAAGCAACAATACTTCCACCAGCACCAGTAGATTGAGGAATAACATAGCCTGACCCTAACGCGTGCCCGTAGTAGTGAACTTGGGTGATAAAAAATGCAATGGCCATCAGTATGGCTGCACAACAAAATGGGAGGATATGATATTTCCAATGAATTTTTTTCTTTTTGGTATAGACAAATACGATAAGTACTGGAATGAGCCACAAGGCTTCAGTCGGTCTGAGAAATATGGCAAGCGCATAGCTGATGCCGCTAAGAAAGGAATAAAAATAGCGCCATTCCCCTGCTGATTTTTTTTGTGCATTTTTGGCAAAAAAGAGTGCACTGATAATGCTGGCAATTACCCAGGTATGATGTTGTGCTGGCCAGGCAGCATAATACCACCAAAGTGGCATCACATATAATAACACGCTGGCAACAAGAGCAATTCGTTTAGGAAAAAATGTTTTTAGTACTGCGTAAAATAATATGGGAGTAATGACAGCAATAAGTGGTGTTATTGTTACCATGAATAAGTTGAAACTAAATTCACCAAACGCTAACACAAGTGGTTTGATTAGTATGGAAAGCAAAACAATAATTCCGGGAAATCCAATAGGACTTATTTGGTTATAAATAACGGTAGTGCTTCGTGGATGTAGTTGTTGTTGTGTTTGTTCGCTGAGTGGATCGGTAAATAACGTGTTGCCGAGCAATACCTGGTTGTATATAAATGCGTAATTAATTGCTATGTCTGGTTGACTGAGTGGCAGTATTTCTGGCATTCCATTGCGAAATTGCATGATAGAAGAATCCAAAGGGGCTTTCCAGTTTATAAACAGTGATGAGTATACGAGAAAAAATATCACACTGAGTGCGCTGAGTAACCAAATGGGAATTTTGTAGGGAATTTTCATATAGAGGAGAAAGCCAATAGTTCATAGCCAGTAGTTTTATTGGCTATTTATGTATTTTATGATAGCTTCTAGGAGCTCTTTTTCAATCACTCATTTCATCATGGAGGAACCAAGATGAGTACTACAAATGAGAAGAAAAGTCTTCGTTCGCTGGATCGACGCTTTGGAGCGTTCTGGGTTCAGTTTCACAAGGATCACCCATGGTGCACTCCTACGGTGCTGACGCTCAGCCGTGTGCTGGCGTTTGTGCCGTTCATGTTGTGCATCACTGTTGATTTCCTGACGCCGCTGTCGCTGATGTCGCTGATGTGGATCGCGACCTTTGACATCTTCGACGGCGTGCTTGCACGGAATGCCAATCTTACGACGAGATTCGGAGGATTCGCTGACCAGGCGACGGACAAGCTTCTCATTCTGGCGATTCTGTGGACATTCTTCCTCCTTCTGTGGAGGAATCCACTGGAATCTTCTGATGCCTTTTACCTCTGGCACAACTGTAACCTGATGGCTGTGCTGGTTGTCATCACCATTTGTGATGTCATCAACTTCGGTCTCAGGCTTCAGGAGGCCATCAGGGTCTCTATTGTTCACAAGGCCACTCTCCGTTCGTATTGGTTTATGCCGTACACGGAGGTGAGCACCGAACAACGCCATCAGATTTCCAGCAACGCTGGGAAGATCAAGGTCTGGGTGCTCATGATCGGTGTGTGCTTTTGGTGCATCAGCTGGGGATTGCACTTGGCACAAGATTCAGGGATCATGCAGATGGTCCTTGGCACTGTCACGAGCCTGTGCCTGGCGTTTGGTCTCTGGATGATTCCGGAGGAAAAACGTTTCAGGCTCTCCCCAGTGGTGTTGATGGCGGTGAGTGAATTGCTTATTTTTGTGCCACTTTCCACCCTCCACCATCGGTGGTTTTGGTACTTGGGCGATATGTTCATTCTTGCTGGCGCGGCATGTGCTGTGCTGTCGACGAGCTTTCAGCTTCGTCGGCGATGGCAACACCGCTAAGAACCAATCAAGGGGAATCCATCCTCGACCCGTTTACCCAAACGGGTCCTTTGCTTTTTATATTCCTAAGGTAAATAAACTCAACAGTGCAAATCCTAATGAAAGCCCAAATAATCCAGTTGCAATACTAAACAACACAGGTGTATGAATCACTAATGCCAATAATGTACAGAAAACTGCAATAACCTGCAAGATCATTTTTGTTTTCCCCCACCTATTTGAGCCTTTGCTGGTTTTGAATTTTTTTCCCCCACCAATTGATACTACAAGGATGATACCAATTTCGACCATTACGATGGCAGCAGCGAGATATTGATCTAAATATTGAAATACTAAAATTACCACCATTGATCCAATGAGAAACTTATCTGCCAATGGATCAAATACTTTTCCAAAATTGGTAATTTTATTTTTGGTTCTTGCCAAGGATCCATCCAAGGCATCGGTAAAGGCTAATAGTAAAAACGTTATTATTCCCAATTGATACCAATTGGCAATAATTAAAAAAAATACAATCGGTGTACACACAAACCGAAATAAGGTAATTCTATTGGGAGTAATATCATCTGGGAGATACCGAAGAATCATCCAGTCCAAAAATTTATCATGAAGATGAATTTCTTCGGCTTTTTGATACCGAAATAAGTCGGGATGGGTATCGATGAAATATTGAATTCTGGCCATATAATGACTCTATTCAACACAAGAATTTTGTGCTACGATTTGCATATATTTATGCGCTTTCCTATTTCCAAATATACCACATTTCTGTTCTTGTTTCTATCAATGGGCGTGCTTTCGCTTGTCCTCCCGACGCCAGTACTCTCAGGAGTATGTGGCGCACTGGGATTATTGGGCTTATTCTTTTTTCTTGGCGTTGGGATATCCCAACGTTTTTTTTCTCAGATACCCTGGGCACCTTTGTGGGGAACAGTCTTGGGTGTTTGTCTGTTTTTCCTTGGCCATACCATATCGTATGTACTCTTTGGCATTACCCCAATGACTATTGGCATAAGCATGGTCTTGCTGGCGGGTGGGGCCCTTTTGTTACATAAGGGTGTACCCTTCCCCTCTTTTTCTATTCCCCACATGTTATTACATGTTCAGGATATTCTTGGGCTGGTAGTCCTTGGATTACAAGGATTGATGTTCTTTGCTCTCTCTACAAAATCAACCACGATTGCGCTAGGATCTCCCTGGCTTGTGATTGGTCCTCGATTTTTTGTCGTGTATGCAATTACCACGTGTTTGTTACTTTGTTATGTATATTTTACCAAACCCTCTTGGCTAAAACATGTTGTTATTGGAATACATTTTTTGACAACGCTTAGTGTGGCTGCGTTTGTGTATCAGCTGGGATTTGGATATGATCCGTTTTTGCATCGCGCAGCAGAAAAAGATATTTTGGCCCATGGCGTTATTTTGCCACGAACACCATTTTATATTGGACAATATGTACTAATAACAATATTGGTATTGGTTGGGCATATCCCACTATTTTTTGCAGATGCCTGGCTCGTGATGATGCTCACTTCCCTATTCCTTCCTCTTTGTGTGTTTTATGTGTTGCGGTATCATTTTTCTTTTGAAAAAAATCTAAGCCATGTTGGATCTGTATGTATATTGTTGGTTTCGTTTATTGCGTTTTTTGTTACCACGCCACATAATTTTGCCACACTGCTGACGCTACTCACATTTATGTTGGGATTAGTGTGTTTTTCTTATCGAAAATTTTTTCCTATTGTTGTTGGCGTTTCGCTGTTTGCGTTTGCTGTGCATCCATTGTCTGGTATGTTTGCGGTGCTCTTTGTTATTGGTATTGCGCTATGGTTGTACAAAGACCGTTTTCCAAAACCTATTTATAAAGGAACATGGGTGGCGTTATGTGCGGGAAGTTTGGTTGTGATGCCATTTTTATTTTTTAGTTATTTATTATTGAAAGGCGTTTCTCTTCCTTCACCGATGATTATTTTTTCTCGTCTGTCGGTGTTTGCCGATGTATTTGGTCGCCCATATTATTATCACAATAGTCCGAGTGCCTCGTTTTTGCTTGACACCTTGTATAGTTATCAGATGCTGATTCCTGTTGTGTTGGTTTTTCTTGGTTTGTATGGCTGGTATCGGACATTCAGAAAGACGACCTGGCTTACGGTGTTGATGTTTATTTTTCTCCTGAGTAATGTCTTTTTTTTGAGTACGTGGGTGGTCATTAGTGATTTGAATACGTTTGAACAAGTGCAATACGCGCAGCGGCTCCGACATATGTTGTTGTTTCCTTTGCTGCTATTTTCTTTGTATAGTGTGCTTCTGTTTTTTTCTTGGTTGAGGAAAAAACATGTTTTTTTTCAATTACTCTTTTTAGGAATTATGTCGGTGTGTATTACGGGATCATTTTATCTTACCTATCCGCAACAAAATAAAAAAACCCATTTTCCAGGGTATAATGTGACGTCAGCGGATATTGAGGCAGCACGATATATTGAAGCAGATACGGCTGATGGGGCAAGCCATGTGGTGTTGAGCAATTTACTTACTGCGGCGGCGTCTATTGATCAATTTGGCTTTTCTCGGTATTACGACACTGATAAAGGATTACTGTTTTATTATGCGATTCCTTCTGGCAGTCCGCTGGCGGAAGCGTATAGAAATTTGGTATATGTGGCACAAGATAAACAGTATATTGATGACGTATTTGCTCTTACCGGTGTTGACCGTGTTTACTTTGTCATTAGTTCATTTTGGTCTGGGTATGCGGATATTGTTGCTGGTATGAGCAAACACGCAGATGAAATACAGGTTATTAACAATGGTGCTATTACTATTTTCCGTTATGATCGATAGTGAGACATGAGTGCTTTTATGTACGAATCAATAGATAACCCAACGAGCGATGCGCTCGTTTTTTGTTTCATTGTGGCAATTTGTGCTTTGTGATCTATACACCACTCAATTTTTTGTGTAAGTGCACTAGCATCTCCTGCGGTAAAGGTAAACCCGTTTTCTCCTTCAACAATAAGTTCAGCAATTCCTTCAATGTTGCTGGCGATGACAGGAATACCAAACGCAAAACTTTCAAAAATAACTGTGGGAGAATTTTCATAACACAATGAGGGAACGATGGTAACATCACTATCTGAAAACAATTTTGGTAGTTCGTCATGAGGCACTTTGCCATGAATATGAATGTTGTGTTGGTGTTTTGCTTTTTCTTTTAACATGTCGAGTTTTGATCCATCCCCCACTATGTGCAACGAGACGTTCTTTTCTTTGAATGAAGAAAATGCGTCAACTAAACTATCAATCCCCTTGTGAAATTCTACTTGGCCAACATAGAGAAAGGAACACTGCGTTGTTTTTTTGTTGGCTGTTTTTGTTGGTTGTTTTTGCAAATCAAACGTCATGGGATTGCGGATAATGTACATCTCTGAATGCGTGAAAAATCCCCGTTTTTGATAAAAATCTTTGAGAAATTGTGATGGTGAAATGACAACGTGAGGAGAACCCATGAGAGTACTCATGATCAAAGAATATATAGTGGTGAATGGACTATTGTATCGCCAGGCGTGTTCTTTTTCTTTGATAATCATGGCACTTGGTTCTACGAGTTGTACATCATGCACCGTATGTATGTGCCGAATTCCTTGCGCTTTTATGACACGAGGAATCAAAAAACTCAATCCCATAAGGTTGTGTGTATGGACAACATCGGGTTGTTCTTTCGTCAATATTTTTTGTACTTTTTTGGCAACAGAAATATTGAACGTATCCAACACATGCCATACGGCACGAAGAAACACCGGATAGTGATGTAAATTGGTATAGAAAAAAATATTTAATGGTTTAACGCGATAAATCGTTATCCCGTGTTCTTTGGCAAACTCGTCCCCTTTTGGAGAGCTTGTAATAAGGACAACGTCATGACCAGCGTGCTGTAATCCTTGAATTGTTTTGATAACAACTTGTTCGGCACCACCACGGTTGTATGGTGGGTAGATGTTGTTGATAATGCAAATTTTCATGGGAAAGTTGATAGCCAATAGAGACAATTTTTTCTGTTACGTTATTTTTTTTTGGCGAAGATGATCCAATGCCAGCAAAGATGTTTGATACCTGGCAGTTTGAAAAGAAATTCATCAAGCGCAACAACTATTTTTTCAATAGATGGTGGAATGGTAATGCGTTTTTTGAGTTTGAATGCGCGGTAGAGAAACTCACTTTTGTAATGTAAAAATCCCGTTAGAAACCACATGGGTTTTATGTCTATCTCTTGCCAGTTTTTTGTATCTATCAATTTGGTAAGCTCTTTATATGAGAATCCTTCCATTTCAGCATCGGCTTTTGAAATATGCTCCGTGTCGGTGTGGGTAAGTTTGAATAAAATATGTTGAAATATATGAATGAGTTTGAAATAGGTTTTGTTTGGTTCTACACCAAGGATAACTGTTCCCCCCGAAGTCAGTACACGATGAACTTCGTTGATTCCTCGTTCAGGATGCTCAAAATGATGAAATGTTGCCACCATAAATACACCCCCAAACTGATTATCTGCAAATGGCAAGTGCTCCCCGTCGCAAGCGATAAACTGGATATCCTCTATAGGAGCTCCTGATTGTTGTAACCGATGATAGGTTCTGTTGAGTGTTTTTGATGATACGTCGGTAAGTGTAAGATAATACTCGGGAAATAGTGGTTTTGCGTCATTACCACTGCCAGCACCAATTTCTAACAGATGACTCCCCTTTGCTATATTCATCAATGTATTGGTAATATGCTGGTGATAATAGGTATTTCTCCAGGCATTGAGTTGATGGACGGTCACAGGGTCTTCATCGTCTTCATCATGATGTTTGGCTTCCTCTTTGGCAAGTTCTCCCATGTTTTTTGCATAACAAAGCCAAATATGTTTATTTGTACTATGTTGCTTGCATCCTAAGGCACACTCGGCAATGTTGGTTGTCCCATTTTTTTCTTTTTCTGATTTGTAGATGATATGTTTCATAGTGGTCTTAGTATAGCCAAAAATGTGGCTATATTTCAACTATCTTCCCATATATGCTATGACCTGTACACACCTTCCTCACACGATAGCCACATGTTCATTTTGAAAAGTACGCATCATGAGCTACTATACCGCTACACTTATGGATATGACCATACCACAATCCATGGATACCATCCGTATTCCACCACATAACCTTGAAGCCGAGATGTCTCTTTTGGGTTCTATTTTGATTGATAAGGAATCGATGATTAAGATTGTGGACATGATCGAGTCTGATGGTTTTTATAAAATTTCTCATCAGATTATCTATGACATCATGCTTGAACTGTATCAACGCAATGAACCTATTGATGTCTTGACGCTTGGAAATAGACTAGAAGAACTCGGAAAATTAACTGATGTTGGAGGACGTGCCTATTTGGTACAATTATCTAATACCACTCCTACTTCGGCCCATATTGCGGAATATGCTTCTATTGTTCGAAAAAAATCTACGCACAGAAAGCTATTGAAAGCTGCCAGTGAAATTACTCGCCTTGGCTATGATGAACGACATGACGATGTAACCGCCGTGCTCGACGAGGCGCAACAACTTTTATTTAGTATTACCCAAAAACATCTTCGCCAAACCTTTACTCCGGTTCGGTCTATTCTTGATAATGCGTTTGAACGAATGGACAAATTACACCGTGAGCGTGGACAGCTTCGTGGAATTACTACGGGTTTTCATCAGTTAGATAGTTTACTTGCTGGATTTCAAAAATCTGATTTGGTTATTTTGGCTGCTCGTCCTGCCGTCGGGAAGACGTCTCTCGCGCTTGATTTTGCCCGACATGCGGCTATTCGCGGAAAAGCGAAGGTAGCTCTCTTTTCTCTTGAGATGAGCAAAGAACAGCTTGTGGATCGTTTACTTTGTGCAGAAGCGGGAGTTGATTTGTGGAAGCTTCGAACAGGAAATTTGTCTGATAAACCCGATAGTGATGATTTTCCTCGTATTGGACATGCTATGGGATTGCTGTCTGAGGCAAAAATATTTATTGATGATACTCCTGGACAAAATATTTTGCAGATACGTACCAAAGCACGACGGCTTCAGGCTGAACATGGCATTGATCTGATGATTATTGATTACTTGCAGCTTATGAATCCGTCAAAAAGCGGTGGAAACCAAAACCGTGTGCAAGAAGTTGCAGAGATGAGTCGTGGATTAAAACTTATTGCTCGTGAACTTAATGTCCCTGTTATTTGTTTGTCTCAGCTGTCTCGTGCTGTTGAGCAAAGTAAGCCAGCAATTCCAAAACTTTCTCACTTGCGTGATTCTGGAAGTATTGAGCAAGATGCCGATATTGTCATGTTTATTTATCGAAAATCAGCTGACAGAAACTACCGTGAGGAAGATATTCCCCCAGATGAACGCCACCTTGGAGAAATTCATATTGCCAAGCATAGAAATGGTCCAACAGGTGTGGTGAAAGTATTTTTTGATGCTCAACGGGCAAGTTATAGAAACTTAGAAACCCAATTTGGAGACGCTGGTATTGCTCCCCAACAATAATAATCTTACTTGATTTTTTCTTCTCCCTTGTTATACTCTAGCCACTTACTATTATCGTAATTTTCTTTTTATGCTGAGTAAACTCAAACAATTTAAAGACATTCGTGATCAAGCAAAACAACTCCAAAGCGCACTTTCTGAAGAATCTGTGACGGTAAATAAAAATGGTCTTGTTCTTACTATGAATGGGAACCTTGATCTTACGGGGCTCGCTATTGATGAAAATTTGCTTACCCCAACCAAAAAAGACAAACTTGAATCTCTTATCAAAGAACTTCACAAAGATGCGCTTAAAAAAATGCAACGTACGATGGCAATGAAAATGAAAGAAATGGGTGGATTGCCAGGAATTCCTGGACTTTCATAGTTATTAGCCAATAGTTCATGGCCAATAGAAGGGGGGGTATGAAAACATATAAAGATCTTATTGTTTGGCAAAAATCAATGGTATTTGTATATGAAATATATACAGTAACAAAAATATTTCCCTCTGATGAAAAATTTGGATTGTCTTCACAACTTCGGAGAGCTGCTATTTCTATTCCTTCAAACATTGCGGAAGGATATGCCAGAAAAACGAAACGAGATAATGCACATTTTATTACTATTGCTTTTGGCTCTGCTACAGAAATTGAAACTCAACTTCTTATCTCTAAACAGTTATCTTTTATACATGATGAAGTTTATATTTCTCTTTCTTCTTTACTTACTGAGATTCTACGTATGCTTTATAAATATCGAGAATCTTTATATAGATAAACGTAGATTCTTTAATAACTTTTGACTCCTCACTATTGGCTATTTTCCCTCTTTATGTACTCTGATCCAATAGAACATCTTATCAAGGCGTTTTCTCGTCTCCCGACTGTTGGCAAACGTTCTGCTGAGCGATTTGTGTTTTATTTGCTCAAATCGGGAAAGAAGGACGTTGCGGAGTTAACCCTGGCACTCAAGGAGTTGATTGAAAAAATAAAAAGTTGTCAAGTGTGTTGGAATTTTTCTGATCAATCTCCATGTGCCATTTGTGCAAATAATCAACGGGATAGACGAATTATTTGTGTGGTGTCTGAACCACAAGACGTTCAAGCTATTGAAGCAATTCATGAATATAAAGGAAAGTATCATGTATTGCGTGGAACAATTACTGGTGATCCGGAAAAAGCATTGAAATATTTAAAAATTCAAGAATTACTTACTCGCATTGAACAAGAACGACCAGTAGAGGTCATTTTAGCATTGAGCCCGGATATGGCGGGAGAAACGACCATGATGTTTTTGGAAGGGCAAATTAAAAAAAGAGAGACGTCTGTGACGGTAAGCCGGCTTGCGCGAGGACTTCCCATGGGGAGTGATCTGCGATATGCTGATGAAATCACGCTAAGCAGCGCACTCACAAATAGAATAAAAAAATAACCATGTCTGACAAAAAGACATGGTTATTTTTTATATGATAAGGAGAAGACTTCGTATGTGTTTCTCCTTCCCCACGTATTGGAGGGGTCCTGGCCAGAGTTGTGGTGGGATGTAAGGGGAAAAACTCTGTTTGCAGTGTTGGGATCATGGGGAGGAGGCGTTTCTCCTCCTTTTGAAAAACCACATACGAAGCCGTTGCAATTATTATACTTATTGTTCAACGTTTGTTAACAAAAAACTGACCAATAGTATGGTCAGTTTTTTGTATTATTTTACGTCGGTAATTTTGACGCGAGTAAGATGTTGTCTGTGTCCAAATACTTTTTTGTATCGAATTTTTGGTTTGTATTTTACCACACGAACTTTTTTGTCTCGTTTTTGTTCTTCAACGACAGCAGTTACTGCTACTCCGCTAAGGTATGGGGTACCAACATTTACGGCAATACCTTCCTTATCTGCGGTAAGCAATACCTTATCAAAGGTGATAGCTTGTCCTGGTTCAGCCTCAAGTTTTTCTATAGTGATGGTTTGTCCTGGTTGTACCAGATACTGCTTTCCACCTGTTTCAATAACAGCAAACATACGTTAATTTATAGATTTATATAATGAAGTAATTAGTGTTGTCCGCAAGGTGCAACAAGGGACAACGGGAAACGGCAATACTATACCTCACCTTTTTTCAAAAGTCAATGGCTTTGCTGTGTGTAGCCTAGTTTTATAGGTTATTCATCAAGTACCGTAAGCGTGTCCCCTATTTTGAGTTCGTGCTGATCTACCCAACCCGCAGGAAGCTCTAGTACGATATTTGCCGTTGTACGTGGGTAATATGGGATAAGATCTTGTTCTTCTTTTCCCGGCTCTATTGGTACATTGGGGGCGATATCTATTACTATTCCTCGCTGAATCCAAATAATATCAAGAGGAAATTGCATATCTCTCATGACAATACCAGGACGTTTGTTTTCCCCTGCGAAGAGAAATAGCATCCCATCAAAATCACCAAGATCTGTTCTCTTCCCCAACCCTTTGTGTAGTTGATAGCCATTTTTTGCAACAAGGACATAGAGTGGTTCTCCTTTGAGCTCAATAACGGCATCTGACCATCGGTGTTGCAAAAATGTTGAAATACCCAGCCCGAGCAAAATTGCGACGAGCAATATGGCATGTGTTTTTTTTATCTTTGCTTTTTTAGGAAGCATTTCTTTTGTATCCATATATTACGTGTGTTGTTCTTTTAGTGAAAACCATAGGCTTATTAGCAGCATCAAAATACCTAAAAGTAATAAGGCAATAATTTGTTGATGACTTTGAAGAAATAGCGCGGTGGTACCAAATAATAATGATATGGTATAAAATAACAGGACGGCTTGCTTTTGATTTAATCCAGAGTGTAATAATTTGAAATGAAGATGTTCGTTGTCGCCTTCAAATATTGGTTTGTGTTTTTGGATACGGCGAATAATAACTCGTGCCATATCAAGCATAGGGAATCCCATAACAAGTAATGCAATGGCAATTTTTCCACTTGACATGATAGCAATAATGGCGAGCATGAACCCCGCAAATAAACTGCCCCCCTCTCCTAAAAATATTTTTGCAGGAAACCAGTTCCATTTCAAAAAACCAAGACATGCCCCGGCAAAAATAATAGCAAGATAGGCAACATCTGGATTGTACCATTGTTCTTGTAAACTTAAAAAAAAGAGGACCACCGCTCCAATGAGCACAATTCCTGTTACTAACCCATCGAGTCCATCAAGAAGCTTGGTGGTAAACATCATGGTCATGAGCCAAATAAATAAAAGCACATCAGCAAAAAACACGATGTTTCCAAATCCGTCTACAGGAACAACTAATCCGGCAAGATTTACTGTTCCACCAAATGGATTGGTAATAATATTCACGCCGATACCTGAGACAATGATAATAAGTGACGCAATAATAGGAAACACTAATTGCCAGCGTGCTTTGAGCCGATATTTATCATCAAGAATTCCCCCTCCCATAATAACACCCCCACCCAACACCATTCCTATGAGTTGCCGCAGTCCAATGACATCCCCAATAACTTGTGTGCTATACAATATACTAAGTACTATAGCGGTGGTGAGATAGATTGCAAGACCACCACCTAGGGCAGTACTCTTTATATGGATTTTTCTTGTTTCTGTTTTTGCTTTATCAATGATCCTATGATGGATCATGATATTTTTTATTTTCCATGTTAGTATCCAAGATAGTGCTGTAGCAAGAAGAAATAATAGGATATAGTTCATATACTCGTATT
>CAZEYK010000003.1:0-45174 GCA_964516055.1 uncultured Gammaproteobacteria bacterium | reverse complement strand
ATATCCTTTTAATACTTCTAAAATACGATTTTTGTCTCCACCAGGAACACGTGGATAGTGATCAGGACTAAGTTGAGATACAGGCATAAATCCAGTAAGTGCATCAACTTGCATCATCAATCCACCTTTATTTGCTTTTAATACTTTTGCAGAAATAATGGTACCATCTTTTGAATATTCAGACATTCTCTCCCAAACACGAAGGTATCCTGCAGCAAGAAATGACAATTCCATTTCACCTGTTTCATTTTCTTGTTCGATAACCGTAGCTTCTACATCATCCCCTACTTTAATATTTGAATATTCGTTAGAAGCGGTAAAAAGTTCAGGACCACGAACAATACCAGTAAGGACACCATCAACATCAATGCGCACAGCACCTTTGTCAATAGAAATAACCTTCCCTTTTACTAATTCTCCTACTTTTGGCAATTTTGAAAAATAATCCTTGAGGAGTTTTCCAAATGCACTTGTTTGTTTTTCGTCTTGTTGCATATTAAAAATTAATACATTACCCAAACGAGGAGACGATTACCCTCAAAATTCAGGTCCCCAACGGGGATAAATAAAGCTGGATTAATGTACCATACCGTAAACAAAAAAGCAAGACCCCCAAAATACCAGCTAAAAAATAGGGGCAACCAATTTTTTTTGCTAAAAATAAACAAAATTTATGTATAAAACACACTGAGAAGTACCATGTTATCCTCATCTATCTCATCAAAAAAAATACCAGCCACTCTTGCCCAAAAATGACAAATCCCGTATACTAGTCATGCAAAAACGTTCACTCATGATACATAATTGCTCCTCACATGAATTTAGGAGCTGTTAATTGTTAATAATTAACTGTAAATTGTTGATATGCATATTACCTGGCTCGGATCGACTGCTCTTAAAATCCAGACAAAACCTGGTGAACAAGACATAACCATCATTATCGACCCCTACAAACAAGAAACAGGAACCACACCAAGAAGCCTTGCCCCAAATATTGCCATTATTTCTGACACCAAAAAAGAAACCTTCACGCTTTCAGGAGAACCCTTTATCTTTAATTCTCCAGGAGAAATTGAAACAAAAGGAGTGCTTATTACCGCAGCACTTGGGCACGATCCAGAAAAAATAATTATCCGAATCGATAGCGAAAATATGAGTATTGCCCACCTTGGCATAACGAATAAACAACTTACCAATGAGCAACTCGATATAGTAAATGGCGTTGATATTTTATGTCTTCCCGTTGGAGGAGGCGAAGGCTACGATGCTGACCAAGCTGTAAAAACGGTAAATAGTATTGAACCGCGAATAATTATTCCACTTGGATTCAAAAGCGACAACGAACCAACAGCAGCAGATGTGTCTACCTTTCTCAAAGCAATAGGACTCAAAGCTGATGAACCAGAAAAGAAGGTAATCCTACGAAAAAAAGATCTTCCCCAAGAAGATACCCAAATTATTGTTCTTGCCAAAGAATAATATTTATCTATTAGCCATGTACCCAACATGGCCATGAACTATTGGCTATGAGCTCTCAACACGACCTTCAACAAGAAATACGGCAAGCAGTCAACAACCTGCCGTCGTTATTTACCAATACAAAAAAACGATCATCACGCCCCAAAACACCACATGATTTTATAAATGATCAGTACCACCGAGCACAACGAACAAAAAAACAACTTGTCTGGGTGGGCGTTTCCATTATTGTTGTTCTTATAGCGGCATTATGGGCACTCAATATATCGTCACTCGCAAAAAATGTATTACAGGCACCATCCACAGAAAAACAACTTATTGCCGAAGGATCAGAACAAATCAAAGATATCCTTTCCGGAAAAAATAGCGTATTACAAGGACCTGACAAATTTACCAAACTCATAGATAAAACTGATTCAGAAGACGGCATAAAATCAACACTACAAAATCTTGTCCTCGCAATTTCAAACGCCGAAAAAGTAAACGCCGTACAAATAACAAGCAGCACAACATCCACAATTGACACAACCACAAATACCAGTACAATAATCAGCACCTCAACACTTTAAATACAAAGAACGCTCATAGTTTTCAACAAAGAATAGCCGTAACGCACTCTTTCTAAACCATGAACGCAGAACCATGAACTTACATATGCCAAAAAAGACAACAACAGAATCAACAGAACAACGAGAAATAGGAGCAATTGGAAAAGTTGAACCAATTGAGCTCGTAGACGAAATGAAAAAATCGTACCTCGATTACGCCATGAGTGTTATTGTCGCTCGTGCACTCCCCGATGTTAGAGATGGACTAAAACCAGTACACCGCAGAATTCTCTACGCCATGTGGAAACTTGGACTAAAACACACATCAAAATTCCTCAAATCTGCTCGTGTTGTTGGAGATGTAATGGGAAAATATCACCCGCATGGTGATGCAGCTATCTACGACTCACTCGTAAGAATGGCCCAAGATTTTTCTATGGGATATCCGCTTGTATTTGGACAAGGAAACTTTGGGTCAATGGACGGAGATAGTGCCGCAGCAATGAGATACACTGAAGCAAAACTGCAAGCAATTGCAGAAGAAATGCTCAATGATATTGAAAAAGAAACCGTAAACTTCACCCCAAACTACGATGGTTCACAAAAAGAACCAAGTGTACTCCCTAGCAAACTGCCAAATCTTCTCCTCAACGGAAGCATGGGAATTGCAGTAGGAATGGCAACAAACATTCCACCACACAATCTCGGGGAACTCTGTGATGGAATCATGCACCTCATTGCCAACCCAAAAACGAATATAGATGAACTTACTGAATTTATTAAAGGTCCAGATTTTCCAACCGGAGGAATTATTTATAATAAAGAAAACATTACCGCAACCTATGCAACGGGTCGTGGAGGAATTAGTCTTCGAGCAAAAACTGAAATTGAAGAATTTCAACCAGATAGATTTAGAATTCTTATTACTGAAGTTGCCTACCAAACAAACAAAGCAAAACTCATTGAAAAAATTGCTGAACTCGTACAAGAGAAAAAAATTGAAGGCATCAAAGACCTTCGAGATGAATCAAACAAAGACGGCGTACGCATCGTTATCGAAATCAAAAAAGATGCCTACCCAAAGAAAATTCTCAACCGATTATTCAAACTCACCAATCTCCAAACAAAATTTCACGTAAACATGATTGCCCTCGTTGATGGTATTCAACCGCGAGTACTCAATCTCAAATCTGTCTTAGAAGAATACCTCAAACATCGAAAAGAAGTAATCAGACGTCGAACTGAATTTGATCTTGAAAAAGCCAAAGATCGAGCACACATCCTCGAAGGATTAAAAATGGCCTTAGACAAAATAGATGCCATTATTGCTCTTATTCGAAAATCAAAAGACAAAGAACAAGCAAAAGAAAACCTTATTAAACAATTCAAATTTTCTGATCGCCAAGCGCAAGCAATTTTGGAAATGCGGTTACAGCAGCTTGCCAACCTTGAAAGCCAAAAAATTATTGAAGAATTAAAAGAAAAACTTGCTATTATCAAAGAGTTAGAATCTATCCTTGCAAGTGAAACAAAAGTAAAAAATATTATAAAAGAAGAAGTACTGTACATCAGAAATAAATTTGCCATTCCAAGACGAACAAAAATTGTGGCACATGGCATTCAACAGTTCAACATGGAAGACCTCATTCCAAATGAACAAACCCTCGTCATGGTAACACAAGCTGGATACATTAAACGCCTTCCAGAAGATACCTTCAAAACACAACACCGCGGAGGAAAGGGCGTCAAAGGATTATCTACCAAAGCGGAAGATGCTGTTGAACAACTCATTTCCACAAATACACATGACAACCTTCTTTTCTTCACAACACGTGGACGGGTATTCCAACTACGCGTCTATGATGTTCCTTTAGGGAGTCGTACGGCAAAAGGACAAGCACTCGTAAACTTCCTCCAACTTTCATCACATGAAAAAGTATCGGCAATTCTTTCAACGGATGACATGAGTAAATACAAACATCTTGTCATGGTCACCAGCAAAGGAAATATCAAAAAAACAAAGTTGGAAGATTTCACAAATGTTCGTCAATCCGGACTCATTGCAATCAAACTCAAAGAAGATGATTACCTTGAATGGATTCGCCCAACAAGTGGAAAAGATGAAATCATGATTATTACCAAAGAAGGACAAGCTATTCGGTTTAAAGAAAGTGGCGTACGAGCAATGGGAAGAGCCGCAAGTGGCGTACGTGGCATGAAACTCAAATCAAGCGACGTTGTGATAGGCATGGAAGTCATCAGTACCGAACTCATAAAAAAAGGCGTTATTGAATTACTCGTCATCTCTGAAAATGGATTAGGAAAACGCACAGAACTCAGAGAATACAAAGTACAAGGACGTGGTGGAAGCGGTATCAAAACGATGGCGGTTACTAGCAAAACAGGTAAAATTGTTAGCGCACGTATCATCAATACGGAAGAAGAAGAGCAAGACATCATGATGATTTCGGCAAAAGGACAAGTTATCCGTACCCCACTCAAATCAATTTCAACTCTCGGACGCGCAACACAAGGAGTACGCGTAATGCGCTTCAAAGCCGCAGGAGATAAAGTAGTCAGTATTGCTCTCCTCTAAAAAAATAACATACAAAAAAATAACGGCTCATGCCGTTATTTTTGTTTTTATAATACAACAACAAATTATCGTTTACTCATCATACCCAGTGCTTCTCTAAGCAATACTTCCGCCGTTTTTTCTCCAACAACTAAATGCCTTGCAGTCGCAATTGCATCTTGTTTTTCATACCCCATGGCAATAAGTCCATCAATAACATCACTCAAAACTTGTCCAGAGGGTTGTTCTTCAGAAACCATTGGTGAGGCTCCCATCTTTGATCGTAATTCAAGCACAACACGTTCAGCAGTCTTCTTTCCCATTCCTTGCACCGCAGTTAAATATTTTACATCACTTCTGGCAATAGCTGATTGAATATCACCAATAGAACCCAAATTCAATACATTCATAGCACTCTTCGGACCAACCCCAGAAACACTCAGCAACAACTCAAAAAAAGATCGTTCATCAACAGACCGAAACCCAAATAAAGACAAATCACTATCCGTCACCCGAAGATACGTATACATATGCACTTCTTGATCAACAATCAATATTCCCAAAAAAGAAGAAGAAACTCTCACCTCATACCCAACACCACCTGACGTAAGCAGCACCACAGCATCATTTGTTTTTAAAACAATTTTTCCCGCCAACAATGAAATCATACAAATACGTTTTATATTGTACTTCTTAGGCTTAGACGCTAAGCAGTAACCCCATCTCTACCCACGCAAATAATCAACAATTGCTTGCACACCAAACCCATTTGCACCATGACGAATCCACGCTTGTCCCTTGCCACTATAATATGAACAAGACAAATCAATATGTGCCCATGGAAATGGCGTCTCCCCTGATTCATGATCTTTGGTAAAATATTGCAAAAAGGCGGCAGCAGTAGAAGCACCCGCATAGCGATCTCCACCAACACCTCCCACATTTTTCACATCAGCAACAAGACTTTTTATAGCATCACTATACTCTTCCCCCACAGGAAGTCGCCACAAATGTTCTCCAACAGCTTGTGCATGATCATACAATTTTTGTGCCAATCCATCATCGGGAGAAAATAACCCTGACCGTTCATTACCAAGAGCAACAACGCAGGCACCAGTAAGTGTTGCAAAATCAATGACTTCTTTTGCATGCGCATATTCTTTTACAACATAACTCAATGCATCAGCAAGAATCAATCGTCCTTCGGCGTCAGTATTTTGCACCTCAACGGTTTTTCCATTCATTGCGGTTAAGATGTCATCTGGACGATAGGCCTCGCCGCTCACAGCATTTTCACACGTTGGAACGATACCAACAATATGTTTCTTTAATCCCAACTGCATAACCGCTTTCATAATACCAAGAACGGTTCCTGCACCAAGCATATCAAACTTCATATCTGTCATATAATTTCCTGGCTTAATAGAAAGTCCGCCCGTATCAAACGTAATTCCTTTCCCAACAAGCACCGTAGGTTTTACTTTTTTTTCCGTCCCTTTATATTCCATGACAATAAACTTTGGTTCAAGCACCGATCCTTGCGCTACTCCAAGCAAACATCCCATTCCTAATTTTTTCATCTGTGCCTCATCAAAGACAGTAGTAGTAAATGCGGAATTCCCCTTTGCTAATTCCACTGCTTTTTTTGCAAGCAAGGCCGGCGTCATCACGCTTGGGGGTGTATTACCAAGTTCACGAGTAAACAATACCCCGCTGGCAATATGTTGTCCTTCTTCCATGCCTTGTTCCCAAACTTTTTTCTGTTTTGCATCTAATGAACAAATTATGTGTACATGCATCAATGCAGAAACTTTTGCTGCTTCTTCTTTGAACGTATCAAAAGAATACTGCGCCATTTCCATCGCAATGCCTATTTCCGTGGCAACCTTTTTTACCCCAAAAGAATGAACAACAACTTGTGGAATAAGCAACGAACAAGCCGCTGCTTTCTTCCCTTGCAAAGCCACAACTGCCGTACCAATGGCCTGCTTCCACCCACGAACAGTTAATTCTTTTTGTTTTCCCAACCCAACCAAAAACACCCGTGGCGTAGTGGCATCTTTTGTATACAACAATGCTGTTTGTCCTTTTTTTCCTTCAAAATCTTCCAAACGAACAACATCATTGAGTAACCCTTCAAACACTTCATCTATCTGGTCGGCAACAACGTCAGGCTTCTTATCTTCAAACAGTGGAAGAATAATCGCATCCACTTCTTGTGCATCTTGTGCAAGAGAAAAACGAATCATATAAAAATAGAAACAATAAATAATCTTCCCCTATCGTAAGGAAAAACACGCTCGCCGTCAACGGCAAACTCAATGCCCTTTTTTGTATCATAAAAAAATAAGAAGATACATCCTCCTAATTGATACATTTTTTTACAATTTTTTCTCTCAAAAAAGTGAAAAGCCGGCCTCGCGAAGTTGCGAAGCCGGCCTGTATGAAAGACGTCCTGCGTGCTCTCTAGCCGTAGATGCAGAGGTACGACGTGCCATCGATGGCAAGGAACTCGATGGTCTGACCTTCCTCGAACACGAGAACATCATTGGTCATCGGATGCCATTTCATATTATTGCTGCCGGGGAGGGACAACTCTCCGGTAATAACTTCGATTTCCTCGCGCCGTTTGGCGACACCGAAGTTATAGCTCCCCGCCTCGAGCACACCGACCGTCGCTTTACGACCGTCTGGCATAGTGAACCCGAGACTCTGCACCTTACCTTTTTCGTACACAGTGTGCGTGATCATCGTCATACTCCTTAGTTATTGTCTGCCTGCAAAATTACAGACGGACAGAGTATATTAAGCAAATAACCCAGTGGTTGTCAATTATACCTCTCTTTAACAAAACCCCCTTTCAACAAACAAATATCCTGTGGACAATCATTCAAACAAAACATGATATACTAAGAAAAATTATGAAAATAGCTATCATTGGAACCCACTCCACAGGAAAAACGACACTCAAAAATGCCCTTGCCAAACAATTACAAGAACAAGGACATACCGTCACCCACCTGCCAGAATTTGCCCGCCTCTGTCCATTTCCTATCAATGAACAAACCACCGTCGCCGCACAAGCATGGATTCTCAATGAACAAATTTCAAACGAAAAACAAACATACCGCCCAGGTATGTTTTTATTATGCGATAGATCCACTATTGATAATTTTGCCTATCTATACCGAGCCGCTCACGCAGACGAAATACAAATGTATGAACGCCTTGCTGCGCAGCATATGAAAACATACCATGCAATATTTAAAACAACCCGACTTGATATCGACCCCGTTCACGATAAAGTTCGTTCAACAGATGGAACATTCAGAGAAGAAATTGATACCATCATACATAACCTCATTGAAAAACACAGCATCCCCTGCCACATACTCCCTGCCACAACAGACATCAATGAACACCTCGCCTTCATCCACCAAAAAATAACAGCTACGGCATAATGCCGTAGCTGTTTATTATACATAGAGACAACGAGCAAAATACTCGTAACAATCATTTCCTCTTACTGTTTTACCACAGAAAGAGTAACGGCTATTCCTTCAAGATCAACAACCTCCCCATCAGAAGAAACAACAATATCATCGGCAAGCACTTGTGCTTTCAATTCATCAGCAAAATCTACAAATACCGATTTAAGCAATGCATCGTCAGTATGATACCCAACCACAATACGATGTTCTCGAGTAAGCCCTTGATCTTTCCGCATTGCATTCACTGCTCGCACCACCTCACGAAGGAACCCCTCTTTTTTCAACTCATCAGTAATCGTTGTATTCAACGCAACGGTAATGTCACCATCTTCTTTTATATGCCAACCATCTCCGCTTACCACCGTATGAAGCACATACTTCACATTCAATTCATCAGCAATAATATCTGCATATTGACTGTTTGAAAATTGCGTCGTAAACACAGAAAATTCAGCAAGCGGTTGACGTACACGAACCCCCGTATCTTTTCTCAAAGACAACCCCATCTCCACAACTTTGAGAACCTGAGGCATATCCGTAAGCACCTGTACTTCATCTGATGAAGGCTCTTCACAAGTAGGCCACAGTTCCAAATGAACACTCGTACTCTTGCCAGTAACGGCATACCAAATTTTTTCAGCAATAAAAGGAGTAAACGGTGCCATTACTTTTGATAATTCTTGCAATACATAGCCTAGAGTTGCAATTGCTGCTTGTTTATCTTGTTCATCCGTTCCCTTAAATCGAGCTCGGGAACGACGCACATACCATGTAGACAATTCGTCAATAAATTCTTTAATAGGACGCCCAGCCTTCACCGTATTATACGCATCAAGGTGGAGTGTCACTTCCCGAATCAATGCATGGAGTCGCGCCACAATCCACTGATCAAGCACATATGGCGACGCTGGTGGCTGTTCCGTATCTTTTGTTGTTCCTTGATCCTGAAACATACGATAAAACGTCACCACATTCCACAGCAAATTAATAACCTTGTTATAAACATCCCGCACTTCTCGATCCACAAAGTTAAGATTCTCAGATTGCATCACCACGCTCGTCATCAAATAATACCGAAGCGCATCCATACCATACTGATCAATAATAATCCAAGGATCAGTAAAATTTTGTTTTGATTTTGATAACTTCTCCCCCTTATCATTCATAATCGTTCCGGTAGTGACCACATTTTCAAAACTATTACTATCAAATAATAGCGTAGACATGACATGCATGTAATAAAACCACGCCCGCGTTTGAGCAATGTATTCAGCAATAAACTGCCCGGGAAATCGTTTCTTAAATACCTCTTCATTTTCAAACGGATAATGAAATTCCGCAAACGGCATAGAGGCAGCCTCAACCCAACAATCAATAACTTCTGGAATACGAGTCATCTCTGAACCACAAGAACAATGCAATTTTACCAAATCCATTTTGTTCTTATGCAAATCCATCTTGGTCACTTCATCAGTGTCGTACACCTCAGAAAAATTTACAGCTCGTTCTTTCAATTCAGCAACAGAGCCCACACACACGGTTTCACAACAATCTTCGCTATCACATTTCCAAAACGGAAGTGCCGTTGCCCAATATCGATTCCGAGAAATATTCCAATCAGGGGCTGTTTCCAAAATATGCTGAAACCGTCCATGTTTCAAATGTTCGGGGAACCATGAAATTCGTTCGTTCAACTCAAGCATTCGTGCTTTAATTTCTCCTTGAATATCAATAAACCAAGCTGAAATAGCATTATAAAATAATGCCGTCCCACATCGCCAACAATGTGGATATGAATGCGTATATTGTTTCCGAGCAAATAGTAATCCTCGCTCCTCAAGATCAACTTTAATCGTTTTTTCCGCTTTTTTAAAATATTGTCCTTGAGTAGGAGGAAACACATCGGTAAAATGTCCTGCATCATTAAGCATAGGAACCTCTGGCAATCCCAAAGATTTTCCTAATTGATAATCGTCTTCACCATACATCACTGCGGTGTGAACAATCCCCGTTCCATCCTCAGTGGTCACAAAATCAGCGGCAGCTACATACCACGCCTTCTTCCCTGTTTCTTTCATCGCAGGCATATCATAAAATGGTTCATAAGAAAGCCCCACCAAATCCTTACCAAATACGTTTTGGACAATATCAATGTTTTTATCAACAAATACACTCGCAACCAAATCTTTTGCCACAACATAATACGCTCCGTCAAAAGCTACCACGGCATATTCAATGTTTTCTCCCACAGCAAGCGCCAAGTTTCCTGGCAATGTCCACGGAGTGGTTGTCCATGCCAAAAGAAAAACATCTCCGTCGAGTGCAAATTTCTTTGCAGCAGCATGAGACAAAAATTTAATAATAACGCTCTCTTCCGTAACATCTTTATAACTATTATCCATCGCAGTTTCTGCTTTTGAAATTGGTGTTTCACAACGTGGACAATATTGCAAAACTTTCCACCCTTCATAAATTTTTCCTTTATCCCAAATAGTCTTCAGCGACCACCACACAGATTCCATATACGTTGAATCCATGGTTTTGTATGCATTATCAAATTCAACCCAGCGCCCCATTCGATCTACCATGGTTTTCCATTGCCCCGCATATTCAAGCACCGCATCATGACAGGCATTGTTAAATTTCTCAACACCGATGTCTTCTTCAATTTGTTTTTTTCCAGAGATCTCCAATTTTTTTTCAATCAATTGTTCAATAGGAAGTCCATGACAATCCCATCCCCACCGACGTCGAACACGATACCCTTGCATAGTTTTGTATCGAGGAATCAAATCTTTCACAACTGAACCCAAAATGTGTCCATAATGTGGCAACCCAGTTGCAAACGGCGGCCCATCATAAAATACGTACGGCTTATTCTCCGGACGCTGATGTACTGATTTTTCAAAGGTCTTATCTTTTTTCCAAAAATCTAAAACCTCTTGTTCGTATGTATTGGCATTGTATGGCATATAACTATTGTCAAAATAAAAAAACCACTCTGCTATTCCCGAGAGCCTTGCAACAGGCGGTACCATCTCGAGTTTACCAAACTGGTTTCTTAATTGAAACGATAACGGGCTTACCCGAGAGGGTCTACTCTCCAACATGGATTTATTCCTCTAGCTCCCCGGTGATAACGGGTCAAATGCTTGTATAGATTGTATGTACAAATATACTGAAAAAAGAGGAAAAAGTCAATATATACCAAAATGCCCTAAAATCATTGACAAAAAGGATGATCTATGATACATTTTTCCGTTACAAAAATGACGCAAAAAATACAACGGATCTTCTGCTTGCAGGATATATACCTAGTAGCAAACAATTGATACTAGGTATTTGTCTTGTAAAAGACTTGAGGCACCTTACAATAGGTTGTTTCTATTCGAAAAGAACAAAATTACGTGCTTTGGCCAAAATTTTCGTCTTTTCGGGTAGGAATTTCCTACCACTCGAGAACAACAACGGACTTGCCTAAAAAGGGGAAGTCCACACCAAGGAGCTCGACTATGTCGACAACGATCACCCCACCCCCCGCGCGAAAGCCGGGGATCGTGGAGAGATTGGGCCTGAATACCAACGGGCCCATGAACGACCTCACCCGCAACCGCATCGCCCCCGGCGCGTGGCTGCTGCTTCTGCAGCTGCTCATGAACGCCGGCATCTGATTCTTTACCGGGTACGTGATGAGCTACTACACAGCTCTGAGCGTGCTCGGGAACTGGATGTTGGCGACGCTTCCGGGCGTCGCCACGGGTCTGTTCCTCTCGTTCGTCGTCAGCATGGCCGTGCTCTGGTTCGACCGGAGCGTCATGACCATGGACACGTCCCAAATGAAGAGGAGCTTTGCACCGCTCCTCGGCCGCATCATGATCGCCATCGTGTTCACAGCAGTCTCAGCGCTCATGCTTGAGACCATGGTGTTCTACACCATGGCAGAACACAACATCAGGCAGAGGGAAACCGCTGCCGCTCAGGAGCTCATCTCCTTGGCGGTCAGCGACACCAGCCGTGAGTACGACATCCTGATCGCAGGCGCCGAGAAACAGGCAGCAGGCATCACCGTCGTGAAGGACGAAAAGAAAAAGAAGCTGGACGACTACACGGCTCGCCGCGCCACCGAGCGCGCCGAGCTGGTCGACCGGCACAACGGCATCATCGCCCCCCTGCAGGCAGATTACGATCGCGCCCAGCAGGAGTACCTCGACGCCTCAAAGCGTTTCGGCTACCGCAAGGTGCAGGACCCAAAAAACCCCGGAAAGTTCGTGAGCGTTCGCGTTCGCGTACCATACGGGAAAGAGGAGTTCAAGGCAGCTCGTGACGATCTTGCCAGCGAGCTCAAGAAAGCCCGGGCCAACCGCGACGCGGAACTTAAAAAGTTTGATGAGGAGACCACAGGTCAAATCGTCAAACTCGAAGAGAAACGCGACAAAGACGTCGCCGAGGCCCGCTCGCAGGTGGGCAACCGCGTACAGCAGCTCAAGGATGAGAAGAGGGGCAAGATCAACGAGATCCGAAGGACCAAAGATCCCGAGGAACTCGACGCGCTGGCGCGCGTCCACGACAAGCTGTGGAGGGAAGATCGGTCCCTCCCCGGCTACCTGGCGGAAAGCATGAAGATCGTCCAGGCTGGTGGGACCCCCGCCTTGATCCTGGTCATCCTCATGCACCTGTTCTTCTTCGCGTTCGAAATGCTCCCGTTCCTGTGGAAATTCACCGCAGGGCGGGAGCGTGAAATCGTGGCATACTACTCGTTGGGGCAGACCGCACTCCGCGGCAACGCCGACGCCCAAGCCCTCGTCAAGGGCATGGGCTACTCGGATGCCAAAGAGTACGCCCGCGACGGAGAGTCCCGTGGCATCGCAGACCGCATGCGGCACGCGATCCACAACCTCCGCGAGTGGCTCCAGCGGCGGGAGGCGTTCATCACGTCTCTCGCTCAAATCCGCGACACCCACCCAAGGTACATGCCCCTCCCCGAAATCCAGTTGGCTATGGCCAGCTGGTGGGTCAATGGTCAAAACGGAGACGGCAGGGCCTCGGCGGCGCAAGCCCTCGAAGCCTACTTGAAATGCATCCGCGAGGTCACAGCCTCCGGCGCGTCAGCACCGAGCTGGAAAGATCTCGTCGGCGAGCAATTCCCCGACCCCGCCAACCAGCGGGAGCCGTGGAACGTCTCGATTGACCGACTCCGCCAGGACGGCTGGGTCGACCCTGCTGAAATCGTGGCCAAGGGGCTCAAGGCGGAGTCAGAGTTGGGAAGCCAATTGAGAACGGTTCAGAGTCTCCATGCCCGCTTGCGGGCAGGAGTGGCCGAGCTCGTGAGAAAAAATCCCAACATCAACCGAGCCGAACTCGAGGCATTTGCGTACGACAACTACGTCAAACGCCTCATGAACCCCATCCAAAAGTTCCACGAGGGACTCGAGGCCATCGAGCGCGCTGGGCTCCCCAAGCCCAACTTGCCACAAGACGTCAATCAGCTGCTCGCCCCGGACACCGGGGCGATCTGGAAGATCGACGAACGGCAGGCCATCGCGTTGGGATGGAAGAAAGGAAACGAAAAAACGCTGACAGCCGGCTCCTCAGAGGAACCGCCCAAAGCGCCGATCCCCCTCCCCGACGACCTCGACGATGACTGGTTCGAAGACAAAGACAACGACCCCACGCCCAAACCGATCGCCGAGGATGAAGGCAACGAGCCCACGCCCAAACCGATCAGCGAGGACAAAGGCAACGAACCCGAGGACGAAGGCGAAAGCAAAATCGTCGTCGATCCATCAGCCTACAAAAAAGACTGACAAACCAAGTCAGTGATACAAACACAGGAGTGAAACGTAGTCCTATTCACTACCGTAACCGCTCAGGACTTCTGCAGCCTCGAGGCAAGCTGTAGATCAAAAAGGAGAAGCTACCCTGCCTCAGGTAGCCACCTCGGTGTGTGTTTTTCAAAAAAAGGAAACAAAAAACACACACCTGGAATTCATTGTGTATATCTTAATAAAAAGGTATCCACCATAAATTTTTAAAAAAACGAAAAAAAACACCACGCAGACACGTAGTGTTTTTTTGTATCTATTTTCTATTTCAACAATAACAACTCCCCTCCAAAAATGAAGAACGGGGCGTCTGATGTGATAGACGCCCCGCTTAGTATGGGCTCACCCGCAAGAGGTTGCAGGGCGAACCCAAAAGACTACGTTTTGAAATCCTCCAAATACAGGAGGAGACCCGGCCGACTGGCCAGGGCGACCGAAAACTTTTGGCCTTCAAAAACGAGCCAGCCCAACTCACCACCGTGAGTCGGGCGGAAAATGACCCCCCCAAACCGCCTTTCCGAGAGAGGGTTTTTCTCCGAGAACTTGGCCTCCACACCCTTCTTGCAAGAAGGGTGGGAGAACATGACGGAGTCCCCGTCACGTTCAAATGTCCAAAACGTCCCCGAAAGCATGGACTCCAAAATTTTTTTCCATGGTTCCATTTTTTCCTCACCTTGATTGTCAACGCCTCGTCCTTGAGGCTGGTTGTTTCTATACATACCTAATATGAAAATAATCAAAAAGTCAAGTCTACTTAGCAAAAAAATGGGGACAAACTACATCAAAAATTATCTCTGATCAAACAAAGCCAGAGCCAAAGATTCATAATACTGTGGATCGGTAATATATTTCATAACACGCTTCAATTTCTTCATATCCTCAACATCCAATGATAACAATGATTTATGCAATTCTTGACGAGCAACATCATAACTTCGTTTCCACAAAATTGAATGATCCTGTTTATACCTTGCTATCCCCTCTGCTGAAGAAACATCTCTATCCCGTTCAATCACCATAAGCGCTGCATACTCCTCCTCGCTCAACCGATAATCATAAATATCCCCAACAGATCCGTTAGCATTACCAATATATTGCAAACGGAAAAAAGAAGGAGAGAGCAAATCAGTCTTTTTCAATGTATCAAACATCGCATCCTGAAGAGCAATTGATTCATTTCCATTAGGATACTGTCCCGTCTTTGCAAAAAAGGCATCTTGCATTGACAAAAGATCTGGCAATGGAGGCAATTCCATAATTTGCAAAAACACATTAAACTCCGTACGGATCATAGCATAATAATCACTCGACCGATGAAATGTTTTACGCAAATCAACAGATCGCAACAATAGTGCAGGATCAAGATAAGCAGGAGTTCCATTCATAAAATCTGGCAAGGGATCTCCCTCTCGTGTCACCGTACCAAAATCAATCACCATTCCTTCATGTTTTCCGTCTTTATCGTGATATCCTACCGTATAATTTTCTGGCTTTATATCTCCATGCACCAACCCCGCCGCATGCATTGCATGTGTACCTTCTATAGCAGGAGTCATTAACTCACCAACATGTTGGTAAAATAATTGCTTCGCCAACAATAACTGTTCAGAATATTGTTCTACTAAATTAGTAAAAGATTTTTCAACAATAGCGACATCATTAGGAACCAATCCTAAATAATGTGCTTTCATTTTTTCAATTTTGTTTTGCACAGCAATTTGCGCCTCAACAAGTTGATCAAGGCTTTGAAAAAGCCATTCATGTTCAGGATATTGTAATCGAAGTGTTTGTATCAAAGCAGAAAAACGCGTACCCACAATCTGATAATCAAACACCGATTCCCCACCATCAGGCATTTGAATATAATATTCCGTTTCACCATTTGGCAACAACACCATACCCGCGGCTTCAATAGAAGCAGCATGAGGAATATCTTGAGTAAGCCGTAACGTATTATATTCTGCTTTCACCATTCCCAAAAATTGTTCTTCCGTCGCACCAAGAGGCTTTACCATTCTTTTGAGTATTTTTCCTCCGTCCAAACGATAAATACTTCCAATAAGTCCGGATTTTATGGGATTCGTAAGAGGAAACCACATAGGAATCCCATTTTTTCCTTGTTGAATCAAAAAATCATCTTGAATATCAAGTTTTGTAAAACCTGCTAAAAAATCAATGCTATCATCAAAAACCTCTGCTTGAGGGACATCATCTTTTGTGGTTTCTCCAACAGAAGATTGCACATCTCGATTTAATACACGATCCAAACCAAGACGTTTTTTAAGCGCATCTAAATCAACTGTTCCTGTACTATTATTTCCATGAGGTTCCGGCGGTGTTGCAAAAATACCAGTAGGCTCTGCAGCAGGAATTCCCTGTTTTGTTGTTTCTGCCATATAAAAATGCAGAGAAAAAATAAATACAATGCGTGTATACACATATAATACAACAAGGAGGAAGTACTTGTACAGTTTACATCACTATTGTTTCTTTCACGCATTCCCTGATAGAATACAAAGAGAACATAAATGCATTACGTATCTATTGTTTCTATTCATACAAATGACAGCTAAATAGTTCATTCCTGTCATAAAAAAATGTTAAAAAATTCAAAATTATACATACTATATGTACAAGGGTCCCCTCTTTATTGCCTCCGACCACGGAGGATTTCACCTCAAACAACGAATTATAAGGTACATCCAAAATGAACTAAACCAAGAAATAACAGACCTTGGTCCAGAAGAATACCAAAAAACGGACGACTACCCAGACTATGTCATTCCCCTCGCACACAAAGTGATAGAAACAAATGGAAAAGGAATCGTAATTTGTCGTAATGGGATTGGAGTAAATATCGCGGTAAATAAAGTCTCTGGTATCAGAAGCGGTATTGGCTATAATCTCCAAGTTGCCGAAAGCATGATGCAACACGACAACACCAACATCATTGCGCTTGCGGCAGACCATCTTGATGAAGAATACGCCCTCGCCATTATAAAAAAATGGATAGAAACATCATTCAGTCAAGAAGAAAGACACATTCGTCGATTAAACAAAATAACCCAAGAAGAAACATAATACCCCTATCAGAAAAGACACCGTATATATGCACAATATAGAAATCATTCCTTCAATCCTCGTCAAAACAGAACAAGAATTTTTGACCCAAAGCGCAGCCGTTTCCGACTGCGTCAATATGATCCAACTCGATATCGCCGATGGTATATTTGTACCAAACACAACATGGCACCCAGACCCAGATACCATTACCGATAATTTAGAAATAGACTGCGAACTTCATCTCATGGTAAGCAATCCGCTCGAAGAAGCTCGTCGCTTCGAATTTGTCGATCAAATAAAACGAATATTAATACACTACGAATCTACCCCTAACATCGAGCATGTCATTGGCGCAATTCACTCCTACGGATGGGAAGTAGGGCTAGTCCTAAAACCAGAAACGCCTATAACCGTTATCGACACATACAACGAAGAAATAGACGCCGTCATGCTCATGGGAGTAAATCCTGGATTACAAGGACAATCATTTATTCCAGAAACACTCCAAAAAATAATCACACTCCACAAAACATATCCCAACCTCTTTATCTCCCTCGATGGCGCAGTAAATGAACAAACAATTATCGATATTGCAAAGACACATATCCATGCAGTCTGCCCCGGCAGTGCAATCTTTGGCAACAACAATAGTCCAAAACAAAATATCCAAAACATGTACACACTCATTGACCAAGCCAGCAAACAATGATAAAAATAAAATGGTTTGATCATTTGTAAATTTTGTAAATTGAATAGTACTATGTCTGAACTTTACGATCTCATTATCATTGGCGCTGCAGCAGCAGGTTGTTCTGCCTCCATCTATGCCTCACGTCGACAACTAAAATACGCCGTAATCACCAAAGATATTGGAGGAGAAGTCGCACTGTCAGGAGAAGTAGAAAACTGGCCAGGAATAATACACACCACAGGAATTCAGCTAGCCAACGACTTTGAAAAACACATGAAAAGCTACAATCCAGAAATTGCTCTTGGATTTGGCGTAGAAAAAATTGAACAAGACGGAAACACACACATTGTGTATGCAAAAAGTTTTTCTGGAGAAGAAAAAATCTACAGAACAAAAACTGTCATTATTGCTACAGGAATCCATCCACGAGAGCTCAACATTCCAGGAGAAAAAAAACTCAATGGACGTGGAGTAACCTACTGTACCGTTTGTGATGGCCCCCTATACAAAAATAAAATAACCACCACCATTGGTGCTGGAAACGCCGCATTAGAATCAGCGCTCATGCTCAGCAAAATTTCCAGCAAAGCCTATCTTGTCACCAAGTATAAAGATAGCAAAGAAACAAACGGTGGATTTCCACGAGGAGAAAATATTCTCATCGAAAAAGTAAAAAAGGAAAAAAATATTGAAATCATTTACAATGCCATCACCACAGAAATTACTGGCGACAACGTAGTCCAAGGAATAACCTACAAAAATCAAGAAACTGGGGAAGAAACAACCGTAAAAACAAACGGCGTTATGGTTCACATTGGCGTTATCCCAAATTCATCATTTGTTGAAAAAATAGAAAAAGACAAAATTGGACAAATAAAAGTAAATACCCGCTGTGAAACAAATATAAAAGGCGTATTTGCAGCTGGTGACGTAACCGATAACCAATATAATCAAATCGTTATTGCCGCTGGTCAAGGAGTTACCGCTGCACTTTCTGCCATTGAAGATATCAATCGATGGAGCGAATAAATAATATCTATCATCATATGACCGAAACAAAAGATTGTAATGGAGAAATTCTCCAACAAGGAGACGCCGTACAACTCACCAAAGATCTTAAAGTAAAAGGCTCACCACTAAATCTCAAAGTAGGCACCTCATTCAAAAATATTCGTCTCACAGACAACCCAGAAGAAGTTGAATGCAAAGAAGGAAAAACTACCATTGTACTCAAAACCTGCTTCCTCAAAAAAAAGAAAAACAAGAAATAATAATATCCCGCACCAGCGGGATATTATGTTCATAAAAAAATGTGATATACTATCAAATAATAGACAATCAATCTTCTATGCTACTAGAATCACTATTACCAAACATACCAACAACACCAATCAACATTATCGTTATTATTGTTGCTATCCTTGGAGCCATTCTTCTTTCTTATGGAGTATTTCTTGAACAAGAACGACGGCAAGACCTTGTGAAACTCGTAGGAGCAACCTGTTTGTGTGTGTATGCAATCTACATAGAAAATGCCATCTTCATTATTGCCATGGGAGGACTTGCCCTTGCATCCGCAGTAGAATTTACAGAAATTTTTCTTGGGTTACACAAACACAACAAAGAGGACTTAAAGAAATACAAAAAACTCCACTAAAACATACACATTGGAAAAATTTTCCAATTGTGAAATTTATACGTCATATGTTCGAACTCGTCACTGTCGGCGATTGTACAATGGACACATTTTTGATTATCGACGATGCCACACTAAATAAAAGCATCGATAAATCACACCCAAAACTCTGCCTTAACTTTGCAGAAAAAATTTGTGTAGAAGGAACACATAACTCAATAGGAGGCAATGCCTCAAATGTTGTTGTTGGCGCAAAAAAAATAGGAATAGATGCCACCATCGTATCAGAAATAGGAGATGATTTTAATGGCCACATTATTGTTGAATCCTTACAAGAAAGAAATATTGATACATCATATATCCACATAAATAAAAAAAGAGAAACAAGATATTCCATCGTATTAAACTACAAAAGTGAACGAACCATTTTATCCTCACACGCAAACGTTCCGTATACCATACATGCATTTCCCAAATCACAATGGCTATACTACACATCTCTTGGAAAATCATTTGAAAAAATACAAAAAAATATAATTACCTACCTCAAAAAAAACAAAGACACCAAACTCGCCGTAAACCCAGGATCATATCAAATTACACATGGTATAAACACATTCAAAAAAATCCTTCCATACGCATCAATATGTTTTGTAAACAAAGAAGAAGCAGAAAAATTTGTTGGTAACCAATCATCAATCAAAGCAACAATCTCTGCACTCCACAAACTTGGCCCACACATGGTAGTAATCACAGACGGAACAAACGGATCATACGCATCAAACGGAGTAAATACTTACCACATGCCCACCTACGGCATAAAAGCCATTGCAAAAACAGGAGCAGGAGATGCATATACGAGCGGCTTTCTCTGCGCCATCATAAAGGGAAAAGATATACAAACAGCCATGCAATATGGCACCGCAAATGCGAGTGGCGTCATCCAAAAATTTGGCGCACAACAAGGGCTCCTCACAGAAAAACAACTACATATCATAATAGCACACGAGAAAAAAATCATACCAAAAAAAATATAACACGAAAATTCCGTGTTATATTTTTTTACTTGATCTCAACAAAAAAATTATTTATTTGTTTCTAAACTAACCAGTTTACTCCGATAAAAATCAATATTTCCTTGTACCACGGTAGCCAAAGGCCGTTGTTCAATTTCTGCAAATCCTTGTTTTACATAATGAACAAAGGTATCAATTTCCTCATCAAAATTATCTGGTAATTGATCTTTCATCAGTGAAAGCTGTTCAAGAAGAGACAAAATTTCTTCTTTTTCTTTTCGAAATTTAATCACCAATTGCATATACTCGTCTGCTTTTTCCACACTCGCAAGAGAACGAACATATCCAATAACTTTTTCCTTTGCCAAAACAACAGCCTCTTCAAGTGCATAATGTTCTTCTGCAGAAAAAGTTCCTTCAAATGCGTCATCATGATCATACACAGCCTCACCATGTAATTGGGATTCATATTGATGCCACGTATCTCGCAATGAATCACTCAAAGAAGATAAAAACAATTCTTTCTCTTTTTCCCTACCATATAATTCCATAAATTCCTCTTCTGCCTCCCAATACTCCCAAGAAGCAAGACCAAAGTGAATCATCGCCTCATCAATAACATCTTGCGTAACAACATCATCCTGAAGAAACTGCGCATAACGAGTTTTTGCTTCACGCAAAGCTTCTTGTGGTATACCAGATGAATCTCGATGAAGCAATATATCAAATAATCTCAAAGAATAAGAAAACATATCAGACAAATTATATACGGATTATTAATCGTGTAACTGAAATAACTGTTTATTTTTTTTCCTCCCAACGAAATACTCTTCCGCCTCACAAACAGCCTCATGTTTTACATGTGGACCAAGAGCACAAATGCCATATTCAAATGACAAAACATGCTGACGAATTTCTGCTGCCAAACTTGGATGTTCCTGCTCACTATCTGCCATCGTCCGAAGGGTATCAAGTCGCTTTTCAATATCATCAAGAATAGCCTGAAATTCAAGTATACGCTGTTCATACCACTTCTTTTCTGTAGTGAGTACCTCTTGCCGCGTATGCGCTTCTAATTGCGTCCGCACAAGAACAAGTGCCTCACATAATTCAACTCGTTCCTCAGACGTAAAAAAAGAAACGGGAGCACCTGCATACAAATCTCGATACGTGCCTCCATGAAGAGCAAAATCATTATACCGCTTTTTGAGCGACGAAGAAAAAATACCACGCAAAAAAACCTCTCCCATTCTTCCTTCGGCTAAAGACAAAAATTCATCAAAAGCCCTGCGATATGGCCAAATTTGTTTTCCGAACACAATCATTGTTCGTTCCAAATCATCAAGTGACAGTGAATAATTATGAAGCATTTGTTCATAAGCACCCTCTATATCTTGAACAACCGTCTCAGGGACAAGAGGAGGAAGAGAATTACACAATCGTTCAAAAATAGTAAGCGTATGTTGTACTGCGGGATTATGCATAAAAATAAATATAAGTATCCATAGTATAACAAAATCAAGACAAAGTGCGAAAGGATAAGTATTTCTGCCAGTATTCAAACAAACGTACCGTCGCCAAAACATCTCCCATACAATACGTGGCAATATCCACATATTTTCCCTCACGAAAATACATAGGCAAATCATGTCCGTTCATGGCTATTTTTGGTGAAGGAATACCAAATGACCGACAATACAAATCAAGAGAAAATTTTCTTGTTGTATTATAAAAAGTAAATTGCTCCAATAAATCCACGTGCAACAAAGAATTATATCGATATGGCATAATATTCATAGTTGGTGCCACACCCAGCATTGCAGAACGAAGAAGCAAAACCGGACAATCAAACCCTCTGCCATTAAAGGTAACAAATCTTCCCGCATGAGTCATAACCTGCCAAAAACGAGTAAGCACAAACGCTTCATCCCCTGAAACATATCGAATACCCTCCTTTTCAAAATCAACAGACTGTCCTCCTGCTTGAAAATACACCGCACCCGTCTTTGTTTCCACACAATACACACCAATGGCAATAATGGTATTCGTCGGCGCCCACAGCGCCATTTGATGCTGCACAGCATCAGTTTCTTGCGCTGTCCCATCAGAAAACCGTAATAAATATTCCTGAACAGAATCAGGTAAATCATCAAGACACACAGCAATTGTCTCAATATCAAACACAAACGTATTCCCCCCTTGAATAGACATAGGCCCCCTCCTTAAAAATAAATAATAAACTTATCGTTGAAGCATATACATCGCAATACCAGCAGCAATACTCACATTCAGACTTTCTTTTTTCCCTTGCATAGGAATATGCGTAACCACATCACAAAGTGCTAATATATCATCAGAAACACCATCAACTTCATTTCCAAGAACAAGAGCAACTGGTCCATCAATAGAAACGATCGAAATATCAACACTCGTATCATTTTTTTCTAATGCAATTATAGAAACACCCTGTTCACGTAATTCTCTTATTATAGAAGAAACATCTTCTCTTTGTTCCCAAGGAATCCAGGTTTCTGCACCAAGAGCCACCTTGTCAATTTGAATTTTTGGAGGAACGGCAGTATACCCACACAAAAATAATTTCGTAATACCAAAAGCATCCGCTGTACGAAACATTGCCCCCACATTATGACAAGAACGAATATTAGGTAAAAGTAAGTAAAAATCTGTCATGTATATAAAAATAAAAACAATCAGTCATTTCCCTGATTGTTTTATATATAAATTAGAAAAATTAATCAAGGTCGCTATCGTCATCGCTATCGTCATCGCTATTTACATCTTCCTCACGAACACGCTCTTCAATACGAATTTGCCCATCAGAATCAAGTCGTTCCTCTCTTCTTATTTCAACACGAGCTCCCTGTTCATCAATAAATTCACGTCGCTCTTCTACACGCCCCTTCACTTCTTCTCGAACAGTTTCCTTTTGTTCTTTTATTTCCTCTCGTTTATACTCAATAAGCTCTTTCAAGTCCTCACGTCGCTCTTCTACACGTTCTTTCACTTCTTCTACACGCTTTTGCCCATTTTCTACAACACTATGTAACAATCGAATCTCTTTTTGCGCTTGGATATCTCCATCTTCCGCCCGCTCACGAAGGACGTCTTTTCTTTCTTGTATTTGTACTTTTTTTTCATCAAAACGAATAACGTTCTCATCATGTCGCTGTTCACGGAGTTCTTTTACTGCAGTTGCATCTCCCGATTGAATAGCTTTTAAAAGTCCTGCTTTATATTCCTGTTGTTGATCATAATGTTCTTCAACTCGCTCTTTTACTTTTTGTAAATGAAGACGAATCTCTTCAGGAATATTTTCATTATCTAGTGCATTAAGTAATCGCTGACTTTTTTGTTCAATCACATCTCTTTTTTCTTGAAATTTGATAAGTTGTTCATCAGATAACTTCTCTTCTAAACGATCAAAAAGTTTTTCACGACGAAGTTCAAAATTTGCAACATTTTTCAACAACTGTTGTGCACGATCATCTTGACCATTCATCCATTTTTCTTGTTGCTCATGTACTTTTTCAATAAATGCTTGTGATCGATCAATCATATCTTGTGCCTTTTTTTGTGCAGCAAAATCAAGAGACTCCTCAAGAATCCGTTCAGCGATATTTTCTCGTTCTAATGCATATTGAAGTCGTTTTTCTGCTTTCTTTACTGGATTAAAAGTAGTCATCAAAGAAATACGTTCTCGAATACCCCGAAAAAATAACCCAAATGAACTCGGGACTTCTTCAATCACAGAAGATCCAATATTTTCCAATGAAATATCAAGCGCCTCACCAGTTTCTTCATCAACATCAACATCATCATTAATCAAAATATCCTCAGAAACAGTGGTGTCACTAAATACTTCTTGCGCTAATACTGTTGAAAAAATAAAGAATGAACAAAGGAACACACCACAAAAAAGAAAAAATCTCCGTATAGATAACATATTCTTAATAAAATTAAAAAATAAACGTGTATATTTCACAATGAAAGTATACACGTTTTTTATCTATAAGTATATATAAATATTATTTATCCCTATATTAACTCATAGAAACACGAGGTAAAAATAAAAAAACAGCAACCACGAGAGCGATTCCTGCTAGCAAATAATAATATACCAAAGAATACTCAGACTTTGTGGTGTCTGAAGACCATGTGTGCTTTTGCATACGTTTTGTATTTATTTTTGTTTTTGCCGCTGTTAGCTTTTTTATTTTTTGTACTAACAACACTATTAGTATAGCAAAAAATTGACCAGTTGTCAACCCTCAAGTACAATAGAATTATCAAAACATACCTACTACTTTATGTCCTCTACGTCATTAAACACATATATCAAAGAATTCCTTGAATATCTTGAAATAGAAAAGAATCGCAGCCAAAAAACTATCCAAAATTATCATTTTTATCTTTCCCGTTTTACCGAATTGTTTGGAAAACAAAAAAAACCAAACCAACTAACTGCCGACGATGTACGAAAATTCCGTTTATGGCTCAATCGGCTTATTGATGTTCACGGAGATCCATTAAAAAAAAATACACAGAACTATCATCTTATCGCCCTACGTTCATTTTTAAAATATCTTGCCCGACGTGATATTCTTACCCTAGCCGCAGAAAAAATTGAACTCATGAAAATGCCCGATCGACACATCGACCACCTAGAACCATCAGACGTTGAAAAACTACTAAAAGCCCCACTCAACAAACATAATCACACAAATAGCGCAGCCTCCCCATTTATCAAACAAAGAGACAAAGCCATATTGGAATTATTATTTTGTTCTGGCCTTCGAGTATCAGAACTCACAAAACTCAAAAAAGAAGACGTAAACCTCAAAAAAGATGAATTCACCATCCAAGGGAAAGGCGGAAAATCCCGAATTATTTTTTTATCAGAACAAGCAAAATTTTGGATTAAACAATATCTTGATATAAGAAAAGACATGAACCCATATCTCTTTGTAAGCCATGACAAAAGACAAGGATCACAAAAACAAGTAAAAATGACCACCGAAGGGAAACCCCAAACAGAAGATGAACCGCTTACCCCACGATCCGTGCAAAGAATGGTCAACAAATATGCAAAAATATCGGGAATTACCAAACCTGTAACCCCTCACACCCTTCGTCATTCATACGCCACAGACCTCCTCCAAAATGGGGCTGATATTAGAAGTGTTCAGGCAATGCTTGGTCATTCGTCAATCACAACAACACAAATATATACCCACATTACCGATAAGGGACTCCAAAAAGTACATAAAAAATTTCATCGAAAAAAAGAAGTTACCGAACCAAAATCGATTGACAAAAAGAACAAAAACACCTAATATGTGTTTGCTCGACAAAGCCTAACAAAGAGGAACCTTTGCAATCTATGCCAAAGGCTTACGTCCCTGTAGTTAAATGGATATAACAGAAGCCTTCTAAGCTTCGGTTCTAGGTTCGATTCCTGGCAGGGACACAATAAAAGATAAAGCAATTCTACAACTATTTCTTGCCAAACCTCTTTATCTAGGCTACAGTACACACATTACGCTATATAATCATATCTATATGGGAGTTATCACATTTTTCATTTTTGTCTTTGGAGCAATCATTCTTGTAAGTATTCGCCAAGTAAACGAATACCAACGCGGAGTAAAATTTCAATTTGGTAAATATACCAAAATTGTCCAACCGGGATGGCGAATTATCCTTCCTGTAATACAGGGAATGACCAAAGTAGATATCCGAGTAAAAGCGGTAGATGTGCCATTTCAAGAAGCCATCACAAAAGACAATGTAACCGCAAAAATCAATGCCGTCATTTATTACAAAGTATCTGATGCCGCAAAAGCCATACTAGAAGTAGAAAACTTTCGTTTTGCAGTAAGCCAACTGGCACAAACAACAATGAGAAACGTTGCAGGAGAATTGGAACTTGACGAACTTCTTGCAAACAGAGATCAAGCCGCAAAAAGAATCAAAGATATCGTTGATAGCGCCACAGATCCATGGGGAATTAAAATTGACAGTGTAGAATTAAAAGACGTTATTCTTCCAGAAAACATGCAACGCACAATTGCAAAACAAGCAGAAGCAGAACGAGAACGTCGTGCCGTTATCATTAAATCCGAAGGAGAAAAATCAGCCGCACAAAATCTTGCTGACGCGGCAAAAATGCTTGCTGCTCAACCTGGCGCACTTCACCTTCGTACACTTAATACGCTTAACGATTTAAGTTCTGATCAGTCAAACACCGTTATCTTTGCCGTACCATTAGAGGTTTTAAGAGCGATGGAACGAATCGGAAAATAACAAAAATATCCTCACAAAAAACCGCATCATCGCGGTTTTTTGTTTTATATATTCTTGACAAACAAAAATAAGTACGCTACACTAAGCCGCGTACAAAATAAAAAATCCTTAGTGGGGTGACTATGGTGTAGTGGTAACACAGGGGCTTGTGGTGCCCTTATCACGGGTTCGATCCCCGTTAGTCACCCCAGTGGGGGTTTTTTATTTTCAAAAAAATATCACACAAACATAAACACTCATACGCCGCAGCAACTGCGGCTTTTTTGTATCATACTATTCACGAAAAAAATTAAAAATATTTTTCCAAACAAAAAAAATATTGTATACTACATACCGTTATGCTTGATAAAAAAGATCTTCAAAAAATACAAAAAGAATTCCTCAAACATAACGGTGTACTCCCTGATATTTTTGATGCTCTAAGCGATACCGTACGCTACCAAATATTTCGTGTATTACAAAAATACAAAGACCTTTGCGTCACAGACATTGCACACATTTTCGACATTTCTGTTCCCGCAGCATCACAACAATTAAAAATTTTGGAAACAAACGAACTAGTACACAAACAACGCATGGGACAAATGACTTGTTATCGAATAAACAAAAAAAATCCAGTAGGAAATGCCATCATAAAATTGATAAAAAAACATTCAAAAAAATAGGTATGCATTATTGCCTGTCATTTATTTAATAGAACAAACACTATGCAACAAAACGAGACAATGCACGTTGGCATGGTAACCATTATGGTTGTGGTTATCATATTTGGAGGAATTTTTGTCCTCCAAGGAATGGATTTACACAAAAAAGTAGTCCGTGAAGAAATGCAATTTCATGAGCTACAAACACAATATTACTCCATAGAAAAACAGGTACGCGATGAAGCTCCAACAAACTCCATGCTTACCAAACAACTTACAATGATTCAAAATTATCCATCATCATTAATGAGCATGAAACTTATTGGAGTAGGAAAAATTCTTACCGGAATATGTATTGTACTTATTGGGATATTGTTTGCCCTCTTGCTAATGCCCCTTCGCCTATACATGATGATACAACCCCAACCAATGCCAACACCAAAGAAAAAATCACGAACACCAAAGAAAAAAACCACATAATGATATCTACTGCCGGGATGAATACACCAACAGTATTCATCCTCACACTATATATCAACAATACATTTGATTCACCCCGAAAAAAATACGAAGATCACCACCAACTAAGAACTTTGAAAAATATAATTACAACCGTATGCGGCAAGGAAATCACGTGACATTTTTAATTCTTATTTTGGTCGTCGGTATTGGCGCTGCAGGAGTAGTATTGTTTGTATTAACAACATCAAAACCAATAATTATTGAAAAAAAAGAAATTGTAGAAAAAATTATTGAAAAAGAAATACCGGTGACTCCAACCTCTTCAGAAAAAAATACTACAAACATTTCTTTTGCCATGGGCATAGCAAGAGATATATCATCAACCAATACAGCAAGCACAACAAACGCGGGAGAAGAAGATGCCTCCTATCAAATAACAAATGGCATAACACATACTGTTCCTTTAGAAAAAATTCTTGCAGGAGGTCCAGAAAAAGATGGTATTCCTTCTCTCGATAACCCAACGTTCACCTCAATAAAAAAAGCAACGGACATACAAGACGATGGTATGGGCATTGCCATTTCCGTAGGAGACACATACCGTTTTTATCCATTTCAAATTCTGGTATGGCACGAAATAGTAAATGATGTTATTGAAGATCAGCACATACTTGTTACCTACTGCCCACTCGGCGGAACCGGAATAGTGTTTGATCCCAAAGTAAATGGAACATATACAACATTTGGTACCAGCGGAAAACTCTATCAGTCAAATCTTGTTATGTATGATACACAAACAAATTCATATTGGTCTCAAATACTAGGAGAAGCAATAGTCGGCAAACAAACAGGAAAAATACTCACCGTACTCCCCTACCAAATCATGCGCTACCACGATTGGAAACAGACATATCCCAATGGAGAAGTACTTAGCACAGATACTGGATTTACTCGGGACTATACAACGTCGCCATATGGTAATTATGCAAACGATACGTCTCTCTTTTTTCCAGTAGATTACACAGACAACCGCTACCACCCCAAAATGCCAACCTATGTTGTTACTATCAATGACGAAATGAAGGCCTACCCACTCGAAGAACTCGAACAAAGTCCTGAAGAATTTTCAGATACCATTGCAGGAAAAAAGGTATCAATCACGTATAACAAAGAAACCAAAATACCACTATTCATACAAGATAACACGCAAGAAAAACTTATTCCTATTTACGGATTTTGGTTTTCATTTGTCAGTGTATATCCAGATATTGCGGTATATACCGCAAACTAACTCTATGTATTATGTCCCACACACAAGGACAAAAAAAAGATGAAGATACTGAATCCACAGGAATACTAGGAAAAATAACAAACGGATTTGGAGAAATAAAAAAAACAGCCACAGATACCACCAACTTTGCTCAAGAAAAATTGAGAAATATTATTGATATGTATTAACCACTCACAGAATAATCTGATGCAAAAACCACACATTACGCATGTTCTTCAACACCTGCCGATTCTTGTAAAAAAGATACAAATTCTTTACAGAAAAAAAATCGTTCAGGATGATTAACCTCTAAAAGTTCTGGTTGCCAAAGATATATCGTCATACACTCCACAAAATCATCCACCGGATTATGGGAACAATACGGAGTTGGCAATGATTCTTCCGCTGTGTAAACATATTTTCCTTGTATATATTCCCATCCGGGAACAAAAGATAACCATTCATCACAAAACGAGGTGCCTTCCGCTGCCATAAATTGGTGTACCCACTCATGGGTAACAATCCCCTGTATATGGGACAATTCGGGAATAACACCCCGATACGGTTCATGCGCATGCACTGCATCAACAACATGAGGAAAAAGAATAATAACACCTGACGGAGTCTCGAATGACTGTCCTGTTTCGTGATCTTGTGAAATAGATACTGGAGCGTACCCATTGGCAGGCTGTTTATTCTCTGGATTAATTGGTTGACTCATACAAAATGATATTTCCCGCAGTGCATGTATACTGGCACATTGCTTGGCAATATGCTGCAATGTACCATCAATATCCTGAATAACCTCTTGAGTAACACACTGTTTCCATGACTGATGAGCAAGATCTTCTGTTCCAAGAACGGTCATATTCACAACAGTATCCCCAATAGACATCGTGCCAAAAGAAAATCTATGGAGCGTATCAAAAAAATCCGGTTTATTTTTCCAACCAGATTGAAATGCTTCCTCCTGCCAAGAAGCCGGATGATCAGGTGTATTAAGAGAATGAAATGAGTCAAAAAAAGATGCGGTACGAAATTCTGGTAAACGAGATGTGGTCATATGACTACTAGATAGATTGAGTAATAGTTGTATAGTATACAAAATGTTTTTTAGCGAAACAAAAAAAATCAAAACACCTCCTACGAACATGATTAAAAATAATACATTACCAAACTTATGCTACAACAATTTATATAGCAACTGAAATAACCGTTTTTGAAACGAAGCCAAAAGTGGGCTCTCAATTAAAATGGCCGTCATTGATGAATAATCAATAAAAGCAATCTTGTTTTTATAAATAAGTTGCGTGATATCATATTCAAATAAATCAAAATCAGTAGGAATCGTTTTTATAGAACGCTCAAGACGTTTCTTTTTTATACTCTTTAATTGTTCACTGGTGATTACAAAACGTTCAAGTTGTTTTTTATCTCGAAGTGCTCGATATCCTTTTGGCAAACAATCATCAGGAAGTTTTGTTGATTTTCTTGAACTATATTTATAAAAAATTTCTCCTTTATTAAGACTGTGTACTAAATCATGAAACACAAAACGAATTCCCTTTTTCCCTTCCAAAAAACGAAACGCTGGCTGCACAGCATCGGGAGAAAATGCCTCTGTAAGACGTCGAATTTCATCACCAACTTGCTCTTGGACAACAGCAAATAAGTGCTGCAACTGAGATGGCGGCGCAGCACGATAAAACGTTCGCTTTCCTTCATCAATAGTCGTGAGTAATCCTTTTTCAAGCATGTCTGGTAACACGGCATAGACATCATGCCGATGCAAATGGGTGTGTTTCACAATGTCTGCAATAGACAACCGTCCAAACTCCATGAGCACCTGATAAATAGTGACCTCTTTTTTGGATAACCCAAGATGAATTAGTGGATTTGTCATAAAAAAATACAATAATAAAAAAGATAAACAAGGAGCAAAAAGATTATTATGTATAATAATAATACAGTTGCAATAAATTTACAACATCAACGAGACAAAGCATGATATAGTCCTCATGAGTGAAAAACAAAAATCCCTCGGTTTATACACCCAACCTACAAGCAAATGGAGAGAGACGCTTATAGGAAGGACAAACCGAGGGATTTTTGTATACAAACAATCACAAGTTATTATTTATATCATACCCATACAAAACTGTCTAAAGACTAAACCATTTTGGATGAACGGGAATCGCGGAAAAACGATTCCCCAAAAAAGAACGAAAAAAATCAAAACTCATCAGGCGGACGAATCCGCCCAGGGTCGAGAACCACCCGGACCTTCACTTCGTTGCGCGGATTCACTTCAAACCACCCGCGCTCGAGAAAACTACGGGCGGTCTTCCGAGAGATACCAAACCCCCGAGCGAACTCGGTGAGGTTCAAACGCTCAGAGAGCTCACGGTCCTCCTCCGTGAGCTCGACAAAAGCGATAGCATACGGAGACAACGAAGGAAACGACTCACGATAATCGGGCTGGAAAAACTCCGCCCGCCCCGTCTGCAAACGCCAAATAGAAGAACGAGAAATCTCGATCCCCTCCTCCGCCAGCGCCGCGATGATATCACGAACGCAAGTCTTGCGACCCGCGTTCGTCAAAAAAACACAACGATCCTCGTTCACGAAAAACAGCCGAGTAGTGTTATCGTTCATGATTTTGTTTCTCCGAAAAAGTTTTGAGTAAATCCTCAATTCCATCAACCACGATTGGTTAATAGAACAGTCGGAATGGCAAATGATGTACAGTCAGCCGAGAAAAACAGTTTTTGCCGCACGTCATCGTACGGCTGAAGTGCACGCTCACCTCGAAGCAAGAGGTTATGCGAACGTGCCAGGAACTGGAGTGCCGAAATCCACATGGAGACACTCCTTTTTATATTGTCAAAATTCACTTCTTTTACATCGCGGAAAGAAACGATGGTAGAACACCTTCCACCTTAAGTCTTCAATTATTATTAAAAACTCAAGGTGGCTGACGAGATGAGTGCTAATCTTCTCGTCAAACCAAGTGCTATATAAAAACAGACGTTCTCCATCATCCCGTAGGAATCAGGAATGGATGTCTGAGTGTGTATCCATCTCACTAACTTCGCGCCATGCGAACCTCTGTGAGAAGAGGCAAGAAGCAGAGTTTATAACGACATTACTTCTTTATGTTTGGTCGGTTGGTGTGTCAGCGCTTTTTGCCCCATTTGCCGAGCAGCACGGCCATTGCATCCTCCGAAGGAGGAGTTGATGAAGACTGCTGCGAAGCAACGACTTTGACCACCTTCTTTGGCTTAGCCGTTTTCTTGGGGGCAGTGGGCTGCTCAGAATCACCCGTCCACGTCCACCGAAGGACAAAGGACGGACGGTCATTGCGATGCTCGTAGTACGCGAGCACCTCGAGACGACCATTAGCCACGAACGCGAAATCAACAACAGCCGCATCATTGCGGCGGACCTTCTGGTCCCAAGCACCGCCGGAGCGGGCCCAGTCCCAGATAGAACCGTTGATGTCCTGCTCGTTGATCCACTGGCCATCGGACCCAGCCACGAAAGAAACCGTGAACTGCGGCTGTCCACGGAAAAAGCGCAAGCGCTTCACCGCAGAGCTAAGCCCCAGCTCGAGCCGAGAATATGCTTCATTCTCGTCCTTCCGCCGCTGCTCGGCAACAGCCTTCTCCTCGACCTTCCGCTGCTCTTCCTCCTCGCGTTTACACGCGAGATTGGACAAAGCCGTCTTAACCTCGGCCGTCATGGCCTTGGTCTCGACGGTCCAAGCGCGGGCTTCGTCGACGTCGTCGGAAGGAATGGAGCAACCGTAACCGCCACGGAACTCGGCGGCCCGACGAAACTCGTACTCCAAGCCATACCAATCCTTGTGGGACTGGAGGGCGTAGAGCACGGCTTTGACGGCCTCAGCCTCTTCACGCGCCTTCTCGGCGAGCCGTTTCATCCGAGCCTCCTCACGGAGTGACTCGAGCTTCACGGCCGCCTCGTTGGCAGCGCGTTGACCGTCGTCGACGTTGCGGAACAACCATTTCACGGAAAACTTGGCGTACCAAGAATCCCAAACAACGGTTCCATACGCCATGAGAGGCTCCCCCGTCACCACGCACTTCCCGTAGGAAGCCGTGACAAACGGGATCACCGACTCATCGTCGGACACGTTGGGCAAAGCAATTTCGGGACGATCATCACACCACGCATCCCACTGCTCGCAGTTCAGGTGCTCGCGCACCTTCGCCTTGAGCTGCGAGATGTTGGTGTCAGCGAGGGTGGTGTAGTAGCCGAAGCTCACCACCACCTCCACCGAGCGACCGCCTGGGAGACGCACTCCGTCGTCCGGGAGCTGGATCCAGCTATTCGCCGTCACCATCTCCTTGGAGAGCTTCACCCGAGGGTCAGCCTTGCCGTCACTGTACTCAACCGGCAGCAAACTGCCGAGGATCTCGAGGGACTCGGGAGCCTCCTGCTCCACGAGCTCGATGAGTTCTCTATCGAGCACAGGCAGACGCAAGTCATCGAGCGAGCAGATATGCTTACTCAGCTCACCGACGTTCCTCGCTCCAGCACAAACACCGATGTAAAAATCAACGAGGTTGGTGACCTCGAAGACCTCTTCCCCGGCGCGAAGATTGAACGCTTTGGCTCGCGCGACCTGCGCCTGATTCTCGAACAGCACCGACACCGAGCCATCCCTGGCTTCGGCAAGGTACTGCGCAAAAACCTGCGCCGCCTTGGGGTGATGCGGGTTCTTCACCCGCTCTTCCGCCGAGACCAACTCACCCTTGAACCGAACCCGCGTCACCGAAGTGACCAAATCCAGTTCCATCTCGTAACGAGGGTCGATACCTTCCTCGACCTCAACGAGATGAGGGAGAGCCGCTCGCAGCCACTGAGCATCCTGCTCGATAGTGATAGCGCTGGTGATCAGCCGAAGCGTCCCACCAGCGCGAGTTTGGATTTCCCGAGCTTCCCACGACGCAACGATCATGTTCGTAGTGGTGCTACGAACGACCGACTCCCTCCCAAGGATCAGGGAGTCGCCGGAATCGACATTGGTGTATCGATCCCGGTGGTCGTGTTGGAAGATCCGATCAGGCAAACCTGCCAGAATCGCCTGGCGCAGCGTGCTCTCGGTCACCGGGCGCGCCTTCTTGGCGTCGCCCTTGAACCGCTTGAGCAGCTGCTCGGCACCAGATTTCACTTCCTTCAGAGCCTCATGGCTCACAAAGTTCTGACGGCACCAATTGCCAAGCGACAGACCCTTCGGCGGGCTAGCAACCTGCCGACAAACCTCCACGACCGCCCACGCATCGCAGGTTTTGACACTGCGAAACTGCGCGTGAGCAGCCTCCGCCTCCCACGACTGCCCCTTGGACGTGTCGAGGAGGTTCTTGGAGGTTTGCATCTCGGCAACCGCCCACGCCATTTCCTGAAGACAGCCGAGCTCCTCAGCCTTGAGGAGCATCGCCGCCTCACGGGGGTCGCACCCCATCCGCGCAGCCTTGCGGCCGAGCGGCGTGATGTTGGCGTCCTTGTCGGTCGCCACGAACCCCAAGGCCTGAAGCTGGGCTTTCGCATGCTTCCAGTTGGCCTTGGGCGGACTGTCGAGCAGCCGAATGGGCTCTCCTTCCCTGGAGAGCCCGATGGACTTGATGGTCAAAATGACCTCGCGAAGCGGTTTCCGGAAAATCTCCGGAGTGGTCTGCGCCTGCCGAGCGTTTTTGTTGAACTCGGTGAAAAGTCCAACATACACGCCAGCCTGCACACGACCACACCGTCCCCGTCGCTGCTTCAACCGATCCTTCGCCACCTCGGCGAGCCGAAGCCCACCGATATCCGAGATTACATCGTAGCGAACCTCCCGAGCAAGCCCGGAGTCTACGACCCACGTGATGTCCGGCAACGTGGCACCGGTTTCGACGATGTCGGTCGCGATGATCACCGTCCGTCCCTTACGAGAACGAAACGGTGCCGAGCGATCATCACCGATCAAGCCACCGTGAAGCGGCAAGACCGTGACGTCGCTCGGCAAGCCCACCAGCTTGAGCTCGTTCACGACCTGCATGATCTCGCCCTTGCCGGGCATGAACACGAGGCCGTTTCCACGCTGCTCGCTGACGAGCTGCTGCACATGCTCCACCGCCGCCTCTACGAGGTCCGACGGATCGCGATCGAGATAGCGCTCCTCGATCGCGAATTGCGTCCCGAAAACGGTTCCATCAACGACAGAACAACCGAAGTGCTCCGCCAAAGACGAAGCATCGATCGTCGCAGACATCAGGAGGAACTTGACCTTTGAGCCTTCCTGTTGCGCCCGCTCGACAAGAGCGACATTGAAGTCGTTCATGAGCGAACGCTGGTGAAACTCGTCGAACAGGATCATGCTCACCCCGTCGAGGGACGGGTTGCTCTGGATCAACGCACGAAGCATGCCCTCGGTCACGAAAAGGATTCGAGTTTTTTCCGACTTCTCCTCTTCCCCTCGGATCTTGTAACCGACGAGCTCCCCGAGGGTGGAGCCCATCTCCTCCGCCACACGTCGCGCCAGCTCGATAGCCAGCACGCGACGCGGGACAGAGACAAGAATCAAACCATTATCATTTTTTTTTCGCAACCAGTCATAGACCAGCTGCGGGCACTGCGTGGTCTTGCCGGTCCCCGTCGGGAACGACAGAATGCCCTTCCCAAACAGGATCGCGGCAGTGATCTCGAGGGCCATTTTCCAGAAACCAAGCATCTTGTTAGCCATGGGTAGACTCCCTTTTTTTGATCCATTTTTTAGATCGTTGTTTTTTCGAACTGACCACAATACAAAAAACAAGCATATTCCTTGTATTGCAGCCAGTTCATGTTTTCATTTGTAATGATCAAAATACACTAGAGAGATCAAGAAAAAGATCTACATCAATTTCTTGTCTAAACATACAACTCGCGTTACCTGCTCAAACAAAAAATTTCTCCCGAGAGAGAAATACACCTATCTGGCTACCACCTTATCGCCTCTCTCTAAACGATTAGTGATAACACATTATGCTAAATTGTTTTATATTTTCACACATTGACACAAGCGTCACACCCCTTTATACTTCCTATACTTACTTTTTATCTATTTTTGTATGGAGGAACAAAAACTACAAGACATCCTAGAGATCGTCACCTTTATTAAGGATAACGGTGCAACCAAGCAAGACCTGCAAGACGTTCGTACAGAATTCAAGCAAGAAATCAAAGAGGTCCGTGATGAACTGCAACAAACCCAAACCGATTTGGAACAAAGTATCCAACAAACCAGAAACGAAATGATCGATCACGTTGATGGCTTCATCGGACTCCATCGCAAGCAAGAAGTAGAAATAGCCGCTATGGCAATGCACCAAAAACGTACCGACAAGAAAGTAGAAAAAATCATCAAACATCTCAACCTTGATCTGGTCTAACCTGTCGCCTTGTAAACAACTCTCTGTAGAGGGTTGTTTTTTATTTGTAAAGAAAACTACTATCCACTTCAATCCACAATTTTTCTAAATTATGAATCCAAGTGGATCGACGAGTTGAGTGCTAGTCTCGTCATCGATCCGAGTGGTTGTTACTGTAGTCTCATCCCAAGGTCGCTTGGAATTTCCTACTCTAGCGTGTAACACGCAAACACCTAAGTGTCTGTCCCGGTTTACCGCCGGTACGGTTAATCGCGGCCTGGGTATCTCAGACCTCGACGACGCAGTGTTGCCACCACGGCATCAAAGCCTGAGAGCCCGCCTCAAGAGCCTCGGCCATTTTCATGACCAGAGGCTCCGGAACACCATGAATGTTCCTGGAGGCGGCAATCGCCGGGTCGCAACGCAAAGTAATGATCTCTGCGTCATATCCGTACGCTTGCGCTGCAAGCATGTACGGAGCAACCTCGGCAATTGTGGTAGCGGTGTTGTCCACCACTACCAGCTCATCCCCCCGCTGCAACGCCTCGATGACGAGACGAAAACAGCGGCCGTGCGCGAGTCCGATGTCGGCCGGATTGAACCGGTAGACATCGTCCTCACCGACGAAATAATCGTCGGCGGAGAGCACGGTTGCCTCGGGGAAATTCCCCTTGACAAACGTACTCTTCCCCGCACCGGGGAGGCCGCGAAGCACCTTGATTTTACTCAAGTGCTTCTCCTTGAGACAACAGGTTATTTCCAAGCTACCTTGGTATTCCCCATTATCTCTTTTCTTATGGTAAAAGATTATCTCGCTCACCATGAGTTACCTTATCTGCAACAATGCAGACAAACGAGATAAAGGATGTTATTCCCCTTCAGATCTCAATCAATACAGATTAAGGACTCAAGGGGAATCATCGATCGAGTGCTATGTCGATGATGAATCCCGAGTGTGTCTGGCTTCTGCGGGCCAAGACAACCGCACCTCTTGCTCTTACCTGCACAAAAGGATTTTGCAGCTTCTTCGGCGGGAGGAAGATTAACCCCGCCTGACAATTGCAATGAGCAAGTCTTTGCTCCTATTCTGCAATGGATGATTTCAGTCATCCGCTCAGTCCTGCCAGGGACCAGCTGCCCACATTTTGCCGAAACAATCAGTGGGTGCAAGATACGTCGTAACGGCGACGCTCTATAATATTTGAGCTCATACAGAGCTGTCTGCGCCTTATAGAGTGGCGCTCGGAGTGCCCATTGGCTGGGTACCTCCAAAGGGTGTTGCATGAAATCAGTCATGCGCTCAATCCGTGCGTGGATCAACCGTCCGCTTAGATACCGTATTATCCAAGTCGGAGTCGATGATAAGCTCATACGGGAGCCATATGCCGGTATTTTGTCATCACGCCTTATGCCGGTGGCGCTCAAGAACAAGTCGCATGTTTCCTCCATGCTGGCCAGTTTCACTCCCCGCGGTTGGCCATGTCCGCGAGGATCTCGGCGAGCGCTTTGATCGTGGGGCGCTCTCCCACCGCTTCACCGCGCTCCAGATGGTGCACAGATCCGCGATAGATATTGTCCTCGCCGAGAACGAGGACAATATCTTCCTGACCGTGATAATCACTGAACACCTCCGCCAGGATAGTGATGTTCAGTTCCTCGCAAAATGCACGCCACTCGGGCAGACGTCCCATGTCGCCCGCGAGGAGGACGGCATGGGTGGCGGTGGCGCAAATGCGCCGATTTTCTTCGCTCGGGATACCGCCAATATCCACGAGCGTGAGCGGGAGGGTACAATTTTTCACCGAATCCGCCACCCGCTGGACGAATTCAGTGGTGAACGTGGATTTGTAAGCAGCCTTCAGTTCAGCTGCCTTTTCGGGATCCACGTTCACCGTCTCCTGGAACCACGCGCCCTCCCCGTCAGGGCACGCAGTGATAACGAACGGATACGGCGCTCCAGGAACGCGCCGCACCGCATCTTTCAGACCCTGCCGCAAGCAGCTTTTTCCACTGCGCGGTGGGCCCATGAGGACAACTTTCATTGTTCCTCCTTTTTTGTAGTTTTAGGAAATTCCCCTTCACTCCTCAATCAAGAAAGATTAAGAACTAAAGGGGAACGATGAGTTGAGTGCTAGTCTCATCATCGAACCCGAGATGCAGTTGGCAGCAGTTGCTACCGAGTTGCCCGAGTGTTCGGGCGTTGTTGGGGTTGATTTCCCTCCGATCTAGCGTACCCCTTGACGCTGGGGAGGTTTGCTCACGTTTGAGCGACTACTCCGTCACCTCGGAGGCCGGGATGACCTGCCCGAGCTGGAAGCTGGGGTTGTGGGTGATGCACACCACGTACCCCGAGAGCTTCGGGTCGAAGCAGGCCACCGCGCCGTACTTGTGCGCCACGCCGTGGGCGAGGGCGCACGCGACCGGGAGGCTGGCCGGGCCGTTGAACAGGACCAGCTCGCCGTTCAGCTCGCCGCAGGCCTCGAGGCCCGCGACGGCGTCACGCACGATCTGGTCGTTCTGGGCCGGGTCGGCGAAACCGATCTTCAGCAGGGTGGCGGAGTTGGCGTTGACGGTGACGATGCGGGCGTTGACGTTGTAGGTCGCCATTTTGTTTTTCTCCGTATCTTCTCCTAGCGGACTCACTTTTCAGTGACAGGAGTGCCCATGTTTTACAGGGCAAGGTTGTTCTCGTCCGCGAAAGTCAATATTTTATTGTTGAGGAATTGACGAACCTCAGCTTCCAGAACCGGAGAGCAAAGTATATAGAACGAGTATGTCATCCCGCCGTGTCCGCCTTTGGCGGAAGCAACCACGGCAATAGCCGGGGCGTCGAGGGATCTCAATGAACCATGTGGATCGTTTAACAACGAAATCCTCACATCGCCCTCCGGACTCCTCAGGATAACATCTTTGTTACCAAACACTTTGCTCCCAAATTCTGAAAAAGTATAACTTGTAAAAAACGTACTACTTATTCTGCCTAATACAGAATGTCCCAGCTTCCATTTCATCTTTCGACGCTATGAAAACGGAACGCACTCGGTATTATCTAGATAAAGGTATCATGAGAGAGTTATCAAAACCTTTCGGCCTATCAAACTACAATCTCCATACCCAGTCAGAATTATTCCGACAAGTAGAGAAGAATTCCATTCCCCATCATCACCGTCAAGCATGAAACGATTCCAGGGAAAAAACTCTTCCTTACTTCTCAAAACAACTCATTGATGTGCCACTATAGCAGAACATCTCTATTTCGTGTTGCTTTTTCTTATTTAATGAACTTTTTTTATACACTTTTCCAAATAATCATCTTTTTCTAAACCACACTAAGGAAAATAAATACTGTATAAATACCATACAAAAAACTCTCTTGGTGGAGAGAGTTGTAATAAATATTTTGTGTCTGCCTCATTCCAAACCTACCGGATGTGTCAACTTTTAGCTGATCACCCAACGGGTAAAACTATGGCGCTATATACTATCCTTGGCTCTCTCCTTCCTCAGATAGATAATTTGTAAGTTACTTAGGTCTTCCGTTTCTCTTTCCTTTTCTTTATCATAACATCGCATTATAACCTATTCAGTCACTTTTGTCAATGCTACGTGGCACTATTTTTATATTTTTAACAAAGTTTAGCTTAATGTAGCAAAATATATTTTATAATAAAATAATATCTTAGTGTCAAAATATCTTGACAAACAAAAACAAATATGCTATAGTAGGCATAACCTAGCCAAAAAAACTGTCAGAACATCACAAAAAAATCACCCAAAAAGATACACAAAATACAAAAATTTGGCTAAAATAAGCACTATATCTGTCATCCTGAGCGAAACGATAGCTCAGGATGACACAATACTCCCCCCACTACTCACTACTACATCATACCACTAACCCCTCTTACTATGCACTTCGAAGCCCTCGAACACCTCGGCCTCTCAGAAAAAGATGCCGAAGTATACCAAACCCTCCTAAAAATTGGCCCGTCAACAATACAAACCATCCTTGATGCCGTCCCCTACAAACGCGGTGACTTATATAACATCATCACCAGCCTAGAAGAATGGGATCTCATAGAAAAAAAAGAAACAGACAAAAAGAAAACCTACACAGCCAAACACCCCAGCAAACTTGAAGACATCATACAAAGACAACACCAAGAACTTGAACAACAAAAAAACACCCTACAGGATGTTCTCGGAAATCTTACGTCAATGTATAACCTCAGTTACCACAAACAAGGAGTACAATATTTTGAAGGAAAGCAAGGAATTATAAACGCCTATGAAAAACTCCTCGACATTCGCGAACCAATAGACAGTATCGAAGACAAAGGAGAAATGGGAAAATTTATTTCAGACTACTTAAAAAAATTCATAAAAAAACGGATATCAAGAGAAATATTCAACCGCGTCATCGCTCCCTCCACAAACGAAATAAATATCACCAGCAGAAAAGAACTTCGTGAAACAAGAACTATTAAAGTAACAGAATTCCCCTTTGAGATGGATATAAAAATTTGTAAAAATACGTTACTCTTCGTCACGCTCAAAAAAGAAAGTGCTATCGCCATCATGATAGAAGACCCAATCATTGCTCACAACTTTCGCATTCTCTTTCAATTCCTTTGGCATCAGGCTACAAAACGAGTGTTATCACCAAAAGAAATTGGAGAAAACAACTCAGACGTAACCGTATTCAATACATGACCCGGTATTATCAAGAGTACGCAACAATAAAATATCCTCCAAAGATGCTGAACGATGACTCTCTCTAACCATTGATTCAATATATTCATGTTCAATTGATCCATTTTCTATTTCAGGTGGTGACTCTATATATGAAAATTCTCTATCTTGTTTATGAAATTCTGACATATATTTCTTTTTTTATCCATTTTTAGATAGAATATACTATATATGATCAAAAATAAAAAAATCCTCATCCTTTCCCTTTCAACAGGATCCGGCCACACTCGAGCAGCCGAAGCCATAAAAAAAACCATCCTCCAACAATATCCACATATCAATGTAGAACACATTGATATGTTGCACTATCTATCAAATCCATTCAAACGTGCCACCGTAGACGCATACGACCTACTTATCAAAACAAGCCCCGAACTATGGGGGATCCTATACAAACACAGCAATAATGCAACATTCCTAAATATTACTAATAAATATAGTAAAAAAATAAAAAACTTTAACACAAAAAAGCTCCATAAATATCTTCAAGAATATCAACCTAATTATATCATTTCCACACATTTTTTCTGTACAGACATTTATCTTTCAGGAAAAGAAAAACATAGCTGCAATGCACCTATATCAACAGTCATCACCGACTATCGCCTCCATGAATTATGGCTTGTCGACAATACCGATCACTATTTTGTCCCCACAGAACAAATAAAAACACAAATGATTGAACGTGGCATAGACAAACAGACAATTACGGTTTCTGGCATACCAATAGATCCAGTGTTCTATCAAAATATACCACCACAAAAAAAACAGACGGACACAAACATTCTTGTCATGTCGGGCGGACAAGGACTCGGTCAAGTAGAAAAAATTGTAAAATCACTCACCAAAACGCTTTCCTTCCCCTATACAATCACAGCGATAACAGGAAAAAACAAAAAACTACAAAAAAAATTGAAAAAACAAAATAATCCAAACATCACCGTCATTGGGTGGACAAACAACATAGAACAATACATGAGACGAGCAGACATCATTATTTCAAAACCAGGCGGCCTTACCACAACAGAATGTATAACCCTTGGCAAACCACTCATCGCCATAAACCCTATTCCCGGCCAAGAAGAAGCAAATGCACAATATATAGAAAAACATGGCTATGGACTTGTTGCCAAATCCATAACAGACCTTCCCCAACTCATCCAACAAGCAAAGAAACTTCAAATAACAACAAAAAAAATACAAAAATCAGGAGAAATAATACTCCAGACCATATTACAAAAAAAAGATAACGAGTAAATCCCGTTATCTTTTTATGTATAAAAAATTACTTACAAACCAGATGGTGGGTTCGGGCAAAATACCATATCATTGGTATTAATAGATGCCCTCGTATACCAATTGCCTGTTTGATCATCATACACACAATCACTCTGAGGCTCTCCAAGAGATGCACCTTCTGCAATCTTACTGATAGCAAGCGTAATACTATACGAAGCGGCAATAATAATGATTCCAATAATAGCACGAGTAATGACCTGTTTTCCTTTACTAATAGCATCTTCTGACCCTGAGGCAAGAAAAATAAGTGCTCCACCATAAACCAAATACACCACAAACAACGTGCCAAGCAATCCAAGAAGCACATTAATAGCCCGAGCAGCAACGGCCCGAGGGTCACTTTGATTACGTAATTGCCCAAATCCTGCTCCTCGTTCATCACCAAATGCCTCTGATTGAGAATTAATCGTTTCAGCCAAACTTCCTTGAGCAAACACCGGTTTTGCAGAAAAAAATAAAACAGCTGATGCCGCAATCAACGCAAAACATATTGTTACGCGAGTAAACATGGTCATATATTATCGAAAAAAATTTCCTTGGTTTAACCGTTCATTAAGTAAATCAGGGTTTTGTTGAACATCCGAACGATTGACCGGTTGACCATCAGAAACAGCAGTGTCAAACCCACGGATAACAAACAGCGTAATACTATATGCTCCCAGCACAATCACAAGACCAATAACTCCATTGGTAATGGTTGATTTTGCCTTTGTAACCCGAGATTCATCTCCTCCAGCAGTAAGATAAATATACCCACCAGAGGCAACCAAAACCAAAAATACCGTCCCCAGCAAACTTAAAATAACCTGAATTGTGGTAGCAATAACTTGCCGAGGATCTATGCTATCTTGATTATAATCTGCCTTTAGCTGTGCATTCACCGCCCCCATATCTACTTGATTCAAAATTTGACTCTCAAGCGATTGAGCGAAAGAAGCCTGAGGGACAATCAACCCCATGACAAAAAACAAAAAGAGAAAAAAACGTAACATATACAACAAATTAATTACACTGTCCACGAGGAATTTCACCCAAAAAGGTACACGTTTGTCCGCCAGGATTTGTCACACACTCAAACTGACAAGCTTGTGTATCAGATGTTTGATTTGAAGAAAAAATTGGCACACGATGACAGGCATCTGCTCGATTGAGCTGACCATTTACAATACACACTTCACAACATGAAACTGGAGGGCCACCAATACCAGGCTGTGCTCCACCATCTCCCGTTGTTCTTTCAAGTATTCGAGGAAGAATAAATGCCGTAATGCTATAAGAACCAAGAGTAATAATAAGACCAACAACAGCCGTTGTTAACGTTTTCTTTGACTTATCAACCATCGACTCATCTCCACGAGCAGTCATCCATAAAAATCCGGCATACACTGTCAACGCTGTAAAAATAATTCCCACAAAAGACAATGCTACACGAATCACCTGACCAATAATTTCTGCAAGTGTTGTTTCTGATGTCTGACTAGAATATCCAGCCTTAGTTGCCGCACCAGTAACAAGATCTCCACCCAAATTTATAGCACGGACAGAAACAGGAAGAACAAAAACAACCAAGGCAAAAACAACAAAAAATAAAATACGTTTTTTCATAAAAATATTCTAGCCGCCAAAGCGAGAAGTGATAAAAAAGGTAACTGCATACGCACTCATAATCAGTACCAATCCAATAACTGCCGCACTGATAATCTTTTTAGATTTTTCTACTGTTGGTTCATCACCGCGGGCAGTCATCCATAAAAATCCGGCATATACCATTAATACCAAAAATACGAGCCCAACCAACGTAAGTGCTGCATTGATTGCTGTACCAACAATTGTTTGAATGTCTGCGGTATTACCAGAACCAACTCCAGCTCGACCTGCCGTATTCTGTAAATTTCCAGCAGCATTTCCTAATCCCTGGCCAAAAACAAGGGAAGGCAAAAACACGCTGCAAATAATGACGAAAGAAACAAAATATTTTTTCATACGTTATCCTGTAAATCGAGAAGTAATAAAATTAGTAATCGCATAAGAAGAAACAACAACGATAAGTCCAATCACTGCGGCAATAATAGTCTTTTTTGCCGTTGCAATATGTTCTTCATTTCCACGAGCCAAAAGCCACGTAAATCCTCCGTAAAAGATAAGCCCAAAGAAAACTAAACCCGAAGCAGTAAGCACACCTTGAATGATTACTCCTACCGTAGAAGCAATATCACCCTGAGAAACGCCAGTACCTACAAGTGACTGATTAAGAACTCCAGACGCATCAGCAATAGTTTTCTTTGCCCGCACAACAGAAGGAACACAAAAAAATGAACTTACCACCACCATCCAAAGCTGAACACAAAATTTATTCATAAAATTTCCACTACTGACTCGATACCCTAGTTTTATCAATATATGGACCACAAATATTTTCCGAATCTGAAATTGCTCTATTAATATCATTATCAGAATATGTATTGATTGATTCAATAACAACCTGAGCATCTAACCCCTCATTACGTGCGGCACCAAATGCACGAGTGATGTCACTGTTTCCATTACAAAATTGTAAACAACTACTGTCTTTTTCCGAAGACGTCATACCTGAAGGAAACCGGGTAAATATACAAACATTTTCATTTCCATCTGCATCCAAATTATAATTATCTGCAAAAAAACATAAAACTGAATAATTATGAGAATGTTAC
>CAZEYK010000002.1:0-50314 GCA_964516055.1 uncultured Gammaproteobacteria bacterium | reverse complement strand
CATATACTCGTATTATAGCAGTGGATAATATCAAGATAAAGCCCTTTGGCTTTTTCTTCTTTTTCCTATGCTATGCAGTGTGTTTTATTGAAATACCCATGTTTTCTCCAATAACGATGGTGTCGCGACGTTTGAGTTCATTTTTGAGCACAAGGTCGGCGAGTTTATTTTCTATATAATCTTGGATAGCACGACGCAGGGGCCGTGCTCCAAATTCTGGATCAAACCCAACTTCAGCCAGTGCTTCGAGCGCGACATCTTGCACTTCAAGTGCTACTCCACGTGTTTCTAAATCTTTGGCAACACGCTGGAGCATAAGCGCAGCAATTTGCTTTATTTCTTCCCGTCTGAGTGCACGGAAAAGCACAATGCCATCAAACCGATTGAGAAACTCCGGTCGATAATATTGTTTTAATTCTCCACGCACAAGTTCTTGACGAATATCTTCGAGCAGGGCCTGTTCGGCAAGGCGCTTTGATACATAGTCGGTAGCAGCGTTTGATGTGGCAATGATGATGGTATTAGTGAAGTCAATCAACCTTCCTACGCTATCTGTTAGTCGCCCATCATCAAATACTTGCAAAAATAAATTGAGAATATTTGGATCTGCCTTTTCCATTTCGTCGAGAAGTACAAGGGAAAATGGTTGCTGGCGAACGGCTTCGGTAAGAATACCAGTCCCCTGTTTTCCTGGTTGTCCAATGAGTCGATATATACCGCTTTTATCTTGAAATTCACTCATATCAATACGGATCATTTTGTCTTCACCACCAAAATAGACACTCGCAATAGTTTTGGCAAGTTCTGTTTTTCCTACCCCAGTTGGTCCCAGAAAAAGAAAGTTCGCAATTGGCCTTTTTTTGGAACGAATTTCTGCGCGGGCACGACGAAGGGCACTTGATACCAAAATAACGGCTTCATCTTGCCCAATAACTTTTTTGTGCATTTCTTCTTCTAAACGCAACAGTTTTGAAGATTCGTCTTCTGAAATACTGGCGGTAGGGATACCTGTTTTTTCTCCAATGATGATAGCAACGTCATTTCCTGAGACAAGGGTGTTTTCTCCCTTTTTTTGTCTGGTATAACTTGCTGCTTCAGCCATGATGCTGATGGCACTTTCTGGAAGCCGCTGATCGTGAAGAAATTTTCCAGCGAGTGTTACCGATTGTTCTAAGGCATCATACGAAAAAAATACGTGATGTTTATACTCAACTCGACCAACTTTTGATTCTAATACTTGTATGGCTTGGTTTTCATTCATTTGATCAATGTTGACTCTTGCGAACACACTACCGACTTGGCTATTTGCAATATGTTTGTTGTAGCCATCAATGGTGGTAGTGGCAATGGTCAAGAATCTTCCTGGCCCAAGATATTCGGATAATGCTTCTGATACATCGAGCCCTTCGCTATCTCCAGCGATGCTTACCAGATCGTGAATACTATTGATAAACAAAATAATATTGCCAGCACGAGCAATTTCAAACATGATCTTTTGTAGTCGATCAATGGCTCCATTTACCGTTGTACCAGCGATAAGTGATGATGTTGATAATTGTACGAGTCGCTTGTCTTGTAATCGTTTGGGAACGTTGTCTTCTATCATGAGCTGAGCTATTCCTTCAACAATACTCATCTTTCCTACCCCGTGTTCTCCCGTAAGAACAATACTTTGCCGACCACCATCAATAATACGAAATATTTCTTGAATTTCTTTATTTCTGGCAACACAGGGTTCAAGATGATTATACTTTGCGGCGAGAGTAATATCTTGGCTAAATGAATCCAAAAATGGTGTTGCAACGGCTGTCATGGCTCTGTCTATGCCGCTTTTACTTCGTTTTCGGGCAGCTTTATAAAATGATTTTTTACGCATGATAAGCATTTCTCGAACACGAACCCATTCAATTACATTGAGGAGCTTTTGTTTATCAATGTTTAATTCATAGAGTACTTCTTGTAATTTTTCTGATTTTTTTATTACTGATACAAGCAATTCTGTGATGTGTACGTATGGCTGACGTGCTCTATAAGCTTCATCATATGCCATATAGAGTATTTGTTCTACATCGCTGTTTATGGTTGGCGTTGCGGTGATATGTTCTTGTTGTGAAAAATAAGTTTTTAATCCTTTTTCAATAGAGGTGACAGCAATACCTAAGCGAAGAAAAATGGCTTTCATACTTGGTGCTTGCAGGAGTGCATAGAACAGATGCTCTATTTCTACTTGTGCGTTTTTGTACATTTTTGCGGTAATGAATGCTTGTTCGAGGATGTGTATGGTTTCTTCGGTATATACAGCAGAAATATCGTGATGATGTTTTTTTGCAATTTGATCTGGGGCAACAGTTACCATGGAGTCTTGCTGTTCAATTGTTCTATCTGTGAAAAGATCTTTGTTTTGTTCAATTTCATCAACTTGTATGGTATGAGGTGTTGTTGTTACCAGCCGATACACAAGATACCCAAATGATATGGCAGATAACCACAAGAGCACTCTTACTGGGTTTTCCCCGGCAACTGTCCAAAATTTAACGGTAAAAAGTTTATCTGTGAATTCTTGTTTGGTAACAATATAAAAAAATATACCCAGGAAACCTACGGTAAATATTAAACTCCCTATAAATTGAAAGTTTCGCAAATACTGACGGTATCTCCTGAGTGTGATGTGATAATTGGTGAGAGGCTTCCCCCAAAATAACACACTGTTCCGAATAATTTGAGCATGTTTTATTCCGGTGTCTTTTGTATATTTTAGTTTAGCAAATAGTCCTGATTGGTGTGGACTATATGGCGCAAGTGATATGTCTTTTCCTTTTTCAAATAACATAAATTAACGTAATGAAAGCACAAACATAATACACACAAATAATGGCACAATAAGCCACAAAACAAATAATATACAAGCACACATGCCCACAAAAAATACCATGAGCTCACGAAATATGACATTTACCAATCTCATGAAAAAACTTACCAATCTCCCCTGCCAATCATATTGACCAAACATGGGAACAAGTAAATTTTTGAGCCATAACATGGGAGCAAGCTGGTCATTTGCACTGAGCGTGAGATTGATACAATATTTGGCAGCATACACAATACCACCGGTGTACCACCAGATTGGAAAATAGATAAAATCAAGAAAAAATTCTAGTGCAATGCGTTGGAGAACAATAATATTCATAAACAAATAGCGTCATGTCACATATATATTTTGCGACAATGGTATATGAATTGTATTACGTTATTATTTTACCACAAAAATAAAAAACTCCCTATGTGGGAATTATTTTTTTGTATCTTATTTTATCTTCTGGCAACAATGTTTCCTGGAATAGTTATGTATTCTATGGAGTCTGCTCGCACGAGTTCCATATCTTCAACTCTTTCTTGAATACGATTTATGGAGCGGTATGTTGAAATATGTACTTCTAATTGTTTTGTGTCTCTCTTGAGGGAAACAATTTCTTTTTCTAAGTCATTCATTTGATATCCTGTGGTGGAAATTCTGGTAATTTGAATAATATTCAAAAGCCCAAAAACAGCAATGATACTAATCATCCCCACCCGAAACGTATTACTCACAATAAGCTTTCTCATTTTGAGCTTTTTTTGTCGCATGGTTTGTTTTTTTTCTTTTGTTTTCATATTATTTTTTTTCGATGACTCGGAGTTTTGCGGAACGTGACCTGGAGTTTTGTTTTGCTTCTTCGTCTGTAGGGACGATTGGTTTTTTGGTAATGATAGCTATTTCTTCTTGTCGTTTTTTGAAGTAATGTTTTACGATGCGATCTTCTAGTGAATGAAACGTGATGATAGCGAGCCGTCCTCCTGGAGCGAGTAACTCTATTGCTTGAGGAAGTACTCGTTCTATAACACCAAGTTCATCATTTACAGCAATACGCAATGCTTGAAATATTTTTGTGGCAGGATGTAGTCCACCAACCCATGGCAAATCTTTTTTGGTTTGAAACTTATCACGGAATACAGTAAGGATAATGTCTACCAGGTCTTTTGTTGTTTCAATTTCTTTGTCTTTTCTTGCTTCTGTTATTGCGTGGGCAATTTTTGTTGCTTGCTTTTCTTCGCCGTATTCTTTGAATATTTTCTCAAGCTCTTCTGCTGACCATTGATTTACTATTTCTTTGGCAGTGATATTGTGATCGAGTCCAGCGCCGTAGCGCATATCGAGGGGTTCTTCACCCTGAAAACTAAATCCTCTATTCCTATCTGAAAACTGTGGACTAGACCAACCAAAATCCATGAGAATAACGTTTGCTGAATCAATATGCTCTTTTTCTGCTATTTCTTTGAGATGTTCAAAGTTTCCTCGTACAAATCGAATGTTATCTTTGTATTCATGAAGATATTTCTTTGCACGAAGAAGTGATTCGGGATCGGCATCAATTGCAAGGAGCGTTCCTTTATTTCCAATAGCTTGTACAAGTTTTTCTGAATGACCACCATCACCGACGGTACAGTCAATGACCGTCATTCCGGAGGTTAGGGATACATTTTCTATTACTTCTGCTAATAAAACTGGTTCGTGTCGTGACATAAATTTTCAGATGAACATTCATAAATTATACCCCTAGATCAGCCATTTGTTCGGCTATGTTGTTACTTTCTTTTTCTGTTTTCTTTTTGTATGTTTCCCATTTAGTTTTGTCCCACAGTTCAAGGCGGTTGTATAGACCGGCTAGAACTGTCTCTTTTTTGAGACAGGCAAAGGTGCGAAGGTATTCTGGAAGAATGATTCTTCCTTGTTTATCGAGTTCTACGTCCATAGCACCGGCAAGCATAAGGCGAGCGAAGGCTCGTGTGTTTGCTTGCGCAAATGGAAGGCTGGCAAGTTTTTCTGCAAGTTTTTTCCATTCTTCATGCGTGTAGAGGAACAAACAGTTGTCTAGACCACGAGTAACGACTGCCCCTTTTTTGAGGGCAGTACGAAACTTTTTTGGTACGGCGAGCCGCCCTTTGGCATCTAGATTGTGATTGTACTCTCCGATGAACATAGTACTGTAAGTGAGTGATAGGAAGACAAGCATTTTCCCCACTTCTCCCCACTTGTCTCCATTTTACACCACTTCTATTCCCTTTTCAATAAAAAAGCCCACTTTTGATGTGAGGATGTGGATAAAAAATTTTTAGGTACCCTAGCGCACGTAACAAAAAACTGCGTCTGACAGCGGTTCCGGATAAATATACTAGCTACCCTTTCATATATTGTCCGTATCGATTCTTATGCTTTTAGTTTTCGTTGCTCGCGTTGAAACTTGATTGCAAATCTATGAGCTTCATCTCTGACACGGATAAGTATTTTGGTATGTTTGTATACCCATTTAATAATTTCTCGATCTGTGGTGCCAAGAATGATTTCATTTTTCTTTCGATCTGACCCTTTGGCAATACCAATGATGGGAATCTGAATGCCTGTTTTTTTGAATACTTTTTTAATACGATTTACTTGTGGGAGTCCGCCGTCGATTAAAAATAAATCTGGATACTTCCATTCATTATGTTTGAGTCTTCTGGTAAGAACTTCATCGAGGCAGTCGACGTCACTTTGTCCTTCAACCGTTTTTATTTTGAATTTTCGGTACTGTGTTTTGTCTGGTTCACCATGAACAAAAACGACCATGGAACCGACTTTCCCGGTGGTCCCCAAATTTGAGATATCGTATCCTTCTATTTTTGTGATGAATTCTTGAGTATTTGTTTCTTCTGTTTCGAAGAACGATTTATTTATGAGGGTAACATCTTGAATTTTTTGGAGGTTGTGAAGTTGGTCACGAAGCCGTGCGGCTTCTTCAAATTGTTTTTCTTTTGCCGCTTGTTGCATATTTTTTTTGATGCTGGTGAGGAGACGCTTTTTCCCGCCACGAAGAAAGGTTACAAGCGGTTTTATAACTTTTTGTTTGTATACTGCTGAGGTTATTTCTCCGGTGCAGACACCAAGACATTGCCCCATTTGTCTATATAAACACGGTTTTTTTTGTTTTTTTGCTTTCTTGTTTTTTTGACAAGTCGAAAGATTGAAAAGTTTGGTAAGTACTTTCATGGTTGGTTTTTGGGCAAGACCGGGGTATGGACCAAACACGTATTGAAATTCTTTTTTGATCTCTTGTTCAATTTTCTGTTTGAGTTCATGCTGACGGATTGGAATTACCAGTGGATATTCATCTTTGGTAATGACGAGATAGTTCCATGATTTGTCGTCTTTGCTGATGACGTTATATTTTGGTTTGTATTTTTTTATGTAGTTTGATTCAAGGATGATGGCTTCTATCACGGAGTCTGTTTGCTTGTATGTAATGCTGGCTACTTGATGGATCATTTGTTCTATTGGTCGACTGGTTCTTTTGCCAATAAAATAACTTTTCACACGGTTTTTGAGTGAAGTGGCTTTGCCTACGTAGATGAGTTCTTTTTTTGTATCAAAAAATTGATAGATGCCTGGTTCATCTGGAAATGTTTGTATTTTTTTCTTGAGTTTTTCTATAGTATTTTTTTCCATAGCTATTCTTTGTTTATACTACTATGAAATTCTTGCTGATTCAATGTGGTTCCGTTATATACCAAAAAAGAGCCGCGTAACCGACTCTTTCTATTTTAGCTAAATAATCCTTTTATTTTATTAAAAAATCCTGATTTTGGCGGCGTTGTTGCAGGGGGTTGTGGAGACTCTTCTTGTTGAGTGGGGGAAGAACTTTGTTTATCCCGTGACGGAAGTGCGGTAATAGAAAAAGGATCTTCTTGTGCTAGTTCTGGATATTCTTCTACGATGGCATCTCGAATGGCTGTTTTTATTTCCGTAGGATTTTTGAGTGAAATAATTGTTTTATCTTCATAGCCTTCTCCTTCTTGCATTTCAGATAACCGCTTTCTTACTCCATCTTTATCTATTATCATGATTTGACGCTCTGTTGGATCACCATCCATCAAGGTTTCTATGAGCTGCGTATATCTTGTTGGTGATTCGTATCCTAGTTGCTCATGGAGCGGTGGAAACTCATTATTCTTTTTTTGTTCACGCACAAAGGCATCTTTTCTATTCTTCATGCTAAAAGGATTGTTTGCTGCTGTGATAATATAGGACATCATTGCGAGCGCATAGGTGTCTGCTTTTGCAAATTCACTATCTCTTGGACTTGTTTTTTTATCTAAAAATGAATCTCCCATTTCTGGAGGCATATAAAATGGTGTGCCCATAATAACACCATCTCTTGTTAGATTATTCATTTGTGGTGTTTCATTTGGTGTTATTGGAAGAAAATTTTGTGAGTCAAAAGGCTTTGTCGAATTTTCTTCTGGCTGCATTTCTTTTGCAACCCCAAAATCCAAGACCTTTACCAAAGGGAAATTTTCAAACACCCCATCTACCAACATAATATTTGCTACTTTCAAATCTCTATGGACAATTCCTACTTTTTGCATTTCTTCTAATGCAAGAGCAACTTGATAGGCAATGGCAGCACCTAATTGTTCTCTTCTTTCTGGAGAGTATTGTTCTCTATTTTTCAGCATATCCTTTAAGAGATCTCCTCCATCTTTTCCATTAATTTTTTCCATTACGATTCTTGTTTCTCCTTCTTCTTCGTATACATCATATACGCGTGCAACAAATTCCGATTCTGACTTAATCATCGTATCTAATTCTTGTCGCAACCGTTGTTTTGCTTGCTCTGTAACGGTAGCCCCTGATTTTAGTACTTTTACTACAGCGTTTGCACATTCTTCTTTCCCATTTTTTTCATAACATTTCGTTATATCATCAACTTCCCACACACTTCCCATGGCCCCTTCACCCAGTTTCTTTGTAAATCGATACTTACCATTCTCTATGGTTCCAGGTTCAACCTCTTTTGTTTTTCGTATTTCAATAGCAGGTATTTTTCCCTTAATTTTTTCTCCAATTTTTATGTCACTTACTTTATTTTGTTCAACTCTCTCCTCTGGTGTAATAGATGGTGTTTCCATATAGTTACATAGAAAATAATAGAATGGTATATTGAAACTTTTTGTATACTTTTATCTCTCTCTTTTAGGTAATTCCGTGATAGCAAAAGGATCTTCTTGTGCTAGTTCTGGATATTCTTCAATAATGGCATTGCGAATTGCCTTTTTTATTTCAGTTGGATTTTGGAGAAAAATAATATTTTTATCATCATATTCTTTGGCGTTTGTTATTTTTGATAATCGTATTCTTTCCCCTTCCGTATTTATTATTAACAGTTCACGCTCAAGAAGATTACCATCCATGAGTGTTTCTACAATTTGTGTAAATGTTGTAGGAGATGCGTATCCCAGTTGTTCATGAAGTGGTTTAAATGCATTTTCTGTTTTTTGTTTTAATAGAAAAAAATCGGCACCACTTTTATCAAAGGGTGTTTCATTAGCGGCCGCTAATTGGTACATCAATAACCCCAAGGCATAGCTGTCTGTTTGATAGGTAGCTTTTTCTCCTTTAATTGTCTCCGGCGGCATACTATACGGAGTTCCTTTTATTTGACCTGGTTCTGTTTCATGTTGTGTTGTATCATCTATTGTGTCATCTGGTGAAATGGGAAGAAATTCCGTAGAAGATCTCAAGTTTTTTCCCTCTGCATTTGGACCATTCAGGTACTTTACCAAACCAAAATCAATAACTTTTGCCAATGGAAACTGTTCAAATACACCGTTTTGAATTAACACATTAGGTGCTTTCAAATCTCGATGTAATACATGCCGTGTTGCCATGTATTCCAATGCCAAGGCAACTTGATAGCCAATGGCAGCAGACAGTTGTTCTCTTCTTTGGGGTGGATAGTCTTGCTTATTATTGCGCATTTCTCCAATAAGAGTAAATGCGTCTCCTCCTGAAAGATATTCCATCACTATTCGCATGTCTCCATGTTCTTCATAGGTATCAAAAACTCGACCGATAAATTCATTTTCTACATCAACCATGGCGTCCATTTCTCTTTTAAAATCTTTTTTTTGTTTTTCAGAATTCAATAGGGTTGGTTTTATCACTTTTACCACGGATTGTGCGCAAACTGTTGTTCCTTGTTCTTCATAGCATTTATCCATTTCGTCTACTAGCCACACTTCTCCCATACCACCTTCACCCAGTTTTTTGACAAACCGGTATTTCCCATTTTTTTCTATTGTGCCTATTTTAATTTCTTGAGATTTTTTTCCTGTGTCAATGGTTGTTTGTGGGGGATGATTTGCACTACTTTCTGAAGTGTTCTTTTTTACTAATGGCAAAATCTCGCTTATGGTTGAATCAATAATAGGAACAATATTCTTTGGTTCTGGTTCTCCTTTTTTTATAGAAAATTCTTGTCCTGATCGACTTTTTTGTTCTGACATATACTGCGATATGATTATATTTTATTGGGCAGAAAAATCTCGTACTCCACCAACATACAGATAAGGAAACTGTCGTGGGCTGACAGGGCTTTCTTCTGTAGGAGCTGAACTTTCTATCGATGATACCATTGGCGTCTGTTTGTTTGTGATATATTCAGTAATTGTTCTTGCAACAGCAGAGGCCGACGATAAATCGAATGAGGCTCCGTTCCATTCCATTTTTTTCCTTTTTTCTGGATCTGGGTTAATGAGTGTATTTACTATACGATGCAACATATTTTCTTCTTTTCTCCCCATAGCATCATTCACATGTTTTTCTTTGCTCATTTTTTGACTGACCATTTTCATAATAGAACCTTCCTCGTAGGGAAGTTTTCCTGATAACAATTCATACAGTACGGTTCCTAATTGATATAAATCTTCATCAGTTCCTTGTGATTCACCAAGTGCCCCTTCTGGAGAAAGATACGCAACAGTCCCAACGATTGATCCTTCTTGGGTAATTTTACTGGACAATACTTGATCACTTTGTGTCAGGGTATTTTTGGCATCCTGAGTATCCTTGGCAGCTTCTATTTGTTGTTTTTTGTCACCTGTTAGTGTGGAAATACCAAAATCTCCAATCTTTATATGAATGTTTCCTGTTGCTATATGTTCTTTTCGTAATGCAGGATCAATGGATTCTTTGCCATCTTCATTTACCACGGTACTGAGTGTGTCCACAAACATATTTGCGGGCTTCAGATCTCTATGAAGAATACCTTTTTTGTGCATCTCGGCTAATCCGAGTGCTGTTTGTACTGCTATTGAACAAACGGTTTCTTCTGGTAATCCTTTTCCTTTTTCCATGAACGATTCGATATCTCCTTCTTTGAAATATTCTAACACAAGCGCCATGCTATCTTTTTCTCCTTCTATTTCTGGGGCATCTAAAATTTCTACAATAAACGGAGATCGCTGTGATGCTTCAACTTGTGCATGCATCTCTCGTTTAAATCTTGCTTTGGCATCTTCTTGTGCTGCTTCAGACATCCATTTTAATTGATTTGCTTTTATTACTTTTACGGCAACTTGTGTGACATTGTCATTAGTATCTGCTTTTCCGTATGGACGTCGTTCAGAAAGATATACGGTTCCCAATCCTCCTTCTCCAAGTTCTTTGGTTAGCGTATAGCGAGAATCTTTTAGTGTTGGTTTTTTATCAACAGCATCAAACTCACCCGTATTTGGAGCTTCTGCTGAAGCTACGTAGTTTTGAGAATCTCGAGGATCACCTGCATACGTTTCTTTTGTTGCTTCTTTTGCATCTATCGTTGTTTCTTTTGTGTCTGGGGAAGCTCCCCATAAGCTCTCCGTGTCCGCCATTACTTCATCTACATTAAATTCTCCAGTATCTTCACCAATTGCTTCACCCACTTTTTCTAGTGGGACAGATTTTCCTTTAAGGTTTCTTTTTATTTCTGCTGTTTTTTTCATTTCTTCTAATGTTTCTCTCGTTTCCCGTTGAAATTTTTCTCCTGGAGATTCTTTTTTGGGAGGTTTTATTTGAAATTCTTGTCCTGGATTTCTTTGTCCTTCTCTAAACATAGTGATTATTTAAGTAATCTTTTTAGATATTGTCCTGTATGACTTTTTCCTACTATAGCAACTTGTTCGGGGGTCCCGCAAGTAACAACTTCTCCTCCTTTGTCTCCCCCTTCTGGGCCAAGATCAATAATCCAATCGGCGCACTTAATAAGATCAAGGTTGTGTTCGATAATCATTATAGTATTCCCTTGAGAAACTAACTTTTGCAACACTTCTATCAGTTTTTTTACATCGGCGTAATGAAGCCCTGTAGTTGGTTCGTCGAGAAGATATAATGTGCGGGTGGTGTTTCGTTTTGAAAGTTCTTTTGAAAGTTTGATGCGTTGTGCTTCTCCACCGGATAATGTGGTTGCCGATTGCCCAAGAGTAAGATAATCAAGTCCCACATCGCTGAGCATATTGAGCTTATCAGCAATTGGTGGAATATCTTGAAAAAATTCTTTGGCTTCTTCTACCGTCATGCCCAGAACATCTGAAATGTTTTTCTTGGCGTAATGCACTTGTAAGGTTTCGTGGTCAAATCGTTTGCCGTTACACACATCACAAATAATTTCTACGCTAGGAAGGAAGTGCATTTCTATTTTCAATGTCCCTTTTCCTTCACAATGTTCACACCGACCACCAGGTCTATTGAAACTGAACCGCCCTTTTTTATAGCCACGAATTTTTGCTTCTGGTGTTGAGGCGAAAAGATCACGAATGTGGTCGTACGCCTTGGTATAGGTAGCAGGATTACTTCTTGGAGTTCGTCCAATTGGTTTTTGATCTATTTTGATAATTTTATCAATATATTCTATTCCTGTGAGCGATTTATGTTTCCCTGTTTTTTTGTTGACGTGGTTGAGTTTGTTGGCAATGGTTCGATGAAGAATACGATGCATGAGTGTTGATTTTCCTGATCCAGAAACACCAGTAAGACAAACAAACCGTTTGAGCGGAATTTCGACATCGATATTTTTGAGATTATTTTCTTCGGCACCTTTGATTTTTATTTTGGCAGAAGATTTGTCTACTTTTCTTCTTTTTGTAGGAACATCTATTTTTTCTTCGCCACGGAGGTATTTTCCTGTTAATGAATTTTTTGCCTCACCAATAACCATACAATCACTCACTTTGGTGGATTCTTGTTTGGTGGAATGTTGTTTCTTTAATAATTCGCTGAGCGGTCCAGAGTAGACAACATTTCCGCCGTGCTTTCCTGCTCCCGGTCCAATATCAACAATCCAATCGCTGACGAGAATAGTATCTTCATCATGTTCTACAACGATAATTGTGTTTCCAATATCACAAAGATTGCGGAGGGTTGACACTAGTTGATCGTTATCCCGTTGGTGCAAACCAATGGTTGGCTCGTCGAGTACATAGAGCGCACCGACAAGTTGTTGCCCCACTTGTGAGGCAAGGCGAATGCGCTGTGCTTCTCCACCAGAGAGCGTTCCGGCTCGACGATGCATCGTGAGGTAATGTAATCCGACGTTGAACATAAATTGTAGTCGGTTATTGACTTCACGAAGTGCGGCACTGGAAATTTCTATTTCTTGTTCACTTAAGGTCTGATTGAGTGAAATAAAAAAATCTTTAGCATCTTCTATAGTGAGGGAAACGATATCGAATATATTTTTTTCACCAATTTTTACACTAAGGGCATTTTTGTTTAGCCGTTTTCCTTCGCAAGTTGGGCAAAGTTCTTCGCTGAATAGTTCTTTTGTTCCAAGCCCGGTACAGTCTTGGCATTGCCCGTATGGACTGTTGAAACTAAACAGACGTGGCTCAATTTCTGGAAAACTAAATCCATCTTTGGGGCAAGAGTATTCTGTGCTGAGAATTTGTTCTTCTATGCTCGGGTAAATAACTGTACACAGTCCATTTGATAAATCAACGGCTGTTTCAACGGCTTCGGCTAACCGAGCTTTGTCTAGTTTGGTAACGGGAATTTTATCGATAATAATTTCTATGCTGTGTTTTTTGTTTTTTGAGAGGATAATTTTATTACGAAGACTTTTTATCACTCCATCCACGCGTACTTCAAGAAATCCTGAATTGTACATGTCATAGAGCATTTGGTAGTACTCCCCTTTTCTTCCACGGACAACGGGGGCAAGAATTAAGAGTCCTTCATCTTGTTTCGCTTTTTTCTTTTTGTCTTTTGTTAATCCTATTTCTATTTTTTCTACCATTTCTTCTGTCGTCATTTTTTCTATTTTGGTACCACAGAGTGGACAATGTGGTTTTCCCACCCGAGCGAAGAGGACACGAAGATAATCATAAATTTCAGTAATGGTGGCAACGGTAGAACGTGGATTGGCACTGTGTGCTTTTTGATCGATTGAAATTGCCGGAGACAAACCTTCTATTTCATCAACGTCTGGCTTTTGCATATTGCCAAGAAATTGCCGAGCGTAAGCAGATAGACTTTCCACATACCGCCTCTGTCCTTCGGCAAATATGGTATCAAAAGCAAGGCTACTTTTTCCTGAGCCTGAAAGTCCGGTAAACACAATCATCTGATTTCGTGGAAGTTCAACAGTGATGTTTTTGAGGTTGTGTTCACGAGCACCTTTGATAGAAATTTTATCTTGCATATTGTCTTATAATTGAAAACACGTAGTAACAATAGATGATCAATACGGGTATATCTCTAATATGTGATGATATACCAAAAAATGGCCCTATTTGGGCTTTTGTATGTTTATAGGTACGTTGAATGAGCGTTGCGATAGTATACCTTATCGGTATGATATGTCAATGCTATTTGCTAATTCTTTTTTTTATATTTACAATACTATTATATATAATAATATCCCCTTTTTTTATGAAACTCTTGTATCTTGGCAGTATAGCTCTTTTTTGTGTTGTTTTCCTTAGTGGATGTGCCTTTTATACACGTTCAGAACCCCCTAATGGAACATTCAATCTCACCGTAGATAAAGTAAAAAAAGATAGTGCAACCTTTTCCTGGCAGATTAGTACTGACTTACTTGAAGGAGATCAATTTCGGTTTGTGATGGGTGAACAAAAAGATCCTACCGTTGATGGCGAAAGTCAGTGGTATCAAATCGATAATGATAAACGAAAAGCTACATGGACTGACCTTCCCCCAGGAAAATGGCATGTGCGGTTGTGTACCTTTAATACGATGAATGATCCTGCGCGTTGTCTTTTTTATAGTAATGATGTGGTGGTAGAAATTCAATAATAGTCTTTCTAAATAATAAAAAAATCGGCGTTCTGTCGATTTTTTTAGAATACTGATTCTTTTTTGCCAAGATATTTGGGAAACGGTTTGGTGAGTTCTACTTGATACCATGCTTTGAACTTAGCAAGGAACTCACGGATTGCCCAAGTATTTTTGGCAACATATTTACGGCGATCGGCGATGTACCCTGTAGTATATATTCCCAACGTATTACAGATATAGAGAATGCGAGGAAGATGGAATGCTTGCGATACGGCAATAACATCGGTGAGTCCAAAGATATCTCGTGCACGATAGCAACTATCGTACGTACGAAAGCCAGCGTAATCAAGGACAATATCTTCGGCGGGAACGCCAGCGTCTATGGCATAGGCTTTCATTGGCGTTACTTCGTCATAGTGGCGACTGCCATTGTCTCCTGTCATGAGAAGTTTACTTACTTTTCCGGCTTTGTAGAGTTCTATACTTTTGATGACACGATCTTCTAGGGCATTGCTAAGTGTGCCGTCTTTTTTTACTCCTCCACCAAATACGAGGGCAACTGGTTGAGGATGTAACTCGTTGAGATTGTCTGAAAAGTTGGGGAATGAGTTTATGTACGTTTGGGAACGAAAGAGTAGTCCAATACCAAAGAGAAGACAAAAAAAACAACCAATATACCATTTGTATTTATTCTGTGTCATATACTATTCTTTTTTGTTGTATTATTCTTCCCAACCTGCCTCTCTGTTTTCTTCAATAGCTTTTATGGAAACAAGGCGTTTGAGGGTAAGTTGTTTTTTGCTATTAAGAAATGGGTAGATAGCTCTTGCCATAAGGAGTACATCAACAATTCGTTTTCCATGTGTTTTGACTGCCTTTTCATATGTCATAGCTTCCCAGCTTCGTAAAATTTTGGCAGCGGTCACTATTTCTTGTCCGGAAAATTCCATTTTCTGTTTATACTGCTTGATAATTTTTTTTACAAAACGATCTTCCTTATTTGCCCTGAACATCAGTTCATTAAATACCAAAGACATTATTACCCAAAAAAACACATTTCCCATAATATATATTACTGGCGATACTCTATTTCCCCATTTTATTGGCGAATATGGATATTGCACGACAACTAACAGCCCAATAACGAGAACCATCCAACTTGCCGCTTTTTCAATCATTTTTTTTTCTTTTGAAAAAATTCCCGTAATTATCCACTTTTTCAAAGTCCATTCAAAAATAATCCCTTCCTTAACATATTTAAAAATGTTCATTCTTTTTTTGTGGGCTTGTAACGCTTCAGTAAGAAATTGTTCAACGGTCATATTTTTACTAAGGAGCAATTATTTTTTTCGATCTACTTTTTTGAGTTCATGAATTTCATCTCGCAAAATGGCGGCGAGTTCAAATTCGAGATTTTTGGCAGCTTCTTTCATTTGTTGTTCTCTATCTTTGATTTGTTCTTTAATCGGGCGGTCGTCGCCGATGGTATCGAGAGCAAGCGTTTTAGCGCCACGTGATCCACCTTTTCCTTTTTTGCGTTTTTGCTTCTGGGCTTCGGGATCGATACCAAATTCTTCAAGAATGTTTCGGATGCTCTTTTGAATGGTTTGTGGCGTGATGCCATGTTTTTTATTATATGCAAGCTGAATGTTTCGACGACGATCTGTTTCTTCTATCGCTTTATCTATTGAATTTGTCATGTTGTCGGCATAGAGAATAACCCGTCCATCGGCATTACGAGCAGCACGACCAATTGTTTGAATAAGACTGGTTTTACTACGAAGAAAGCCTTCTTTGTCCGCGTCGAGGATGGCAACAAGTGACACTTCAGGAATGTCTAATCCTTCACGAAGCAAATTGACCCCAACGATGACGTCAATCTCCCCTTGTCTGAGTTTCATAATGATTTCAATTCGTTCGATGGTATCAATATCACTATGGAGATACGACACACTGATACCCTTTTTCTTGAGATATTCGGTAATATCCTCGGCCATTTTTTTGGTAAGGGTGGTAACGAGTGTTCGATCCCCTTTTTTGATTTGTGCTTGAATTTCGGTAATGACATCGTCTACTTGTGAGGGATTCTCTTTTGTTTCGGTAATTGGACGAATAACCACTTCGGGGTCAACAAGTCCTGTTGGCCGAACGATTTGTTCCACTACTTGCTCACTTTCGCCTAATTCATATTCGTTTGGTGTGGCAGAAACATACAGCATTTTTTTTGTTCGTTCATCAAATTCGTGATATTGCAGTGGTCTATTATCTTTTGCGCTTGGTAAACGAAATCCATGTTCTACTAGTGATTCCTTTCTTGCTCTGTCTCCTTTGTACATAGCACGAACTTGCGATACTGTGACATGGGATTCATCAATAACCGTAAGAAAATCTGGTGAAGAATAATGAAAATAATCAAGAAGAGTAAATGGCGGTTCCCCTTCTTCTCTTCCTTCAAATAATCTTGAATAATTTTCTATCCCATTGCAATAGCCAATATTTTTTATGAGCTCTACATCATGTTTTACTCGCCGTTTGAGTCGTTCGTGTTCAAGGACTTTTCCTTGTTTTTTAAATAACGCAAGTTGTGTTTTTAATTCTGCTTCAATTCTTCCCACAGCTTGTTCGCGAGCTTCGGGACTTGCCACGTAATGTTTGGCTGGAAAAAACCAGGCATCTTCAAGATCAGGATGAATAATTTTTCGTGTTACAGGATCAATGAGTTCTATGTGGTCGATGTGTTTACTAATTTCAAATCGGTAAATGCGTTCTTCATTGACTGGCATGATTTCAAATACTTGACCGCGCATACGAAAGTTTCCACGTGTAAGATCGGTGGTGGTTCTGGTGAATTGCATGGAGATAAGATGCTCCATCATTCCTCTGCGATCAAGGACGTCGCCTTTACGAAGATGCAAAACAATTTGTTCATATTCTTTTGGAGATCCAAGACCGTAGATGGCAGATACGGAGGCAACGATGATAACATCTTTTCTTGTAAGGAGGGCCTGCGTACAGGCATGACGAAGTCGATCAATTTCGTTGTTTACCTGGGCTTCTTTTTCTATGTAGGTATCGCTTGATGAAATGTATGCTTCCGGTTGATAGTAATCGTAATAGCTAACAAAATATTCTACTGCGTTATTTGGAAAAAATTCCCGAAATTCATTGCAAAGCTGTGCTGCAAGTGTTTTGTTGTGGGCGATAACAAGCGTGGGAAGTTGCGTTTGTTCAATGACGTTGGCGACGGTAAACGTTTTTCCAGATCCGGTAACACCAAGAAGGGTTTGTTTCCCGTATCCCTTTTTTATTCCGTCAACAAGCCCGTTGATTGCATTGGGTTGATCGCCTGCTGGTTTGTAATCTGATTTGAGTTTGAGTTTCATATTTTCCTTATTATAGCCAAATTATCTTAGCATAGAGTCCCCCTGGTGACAATATCGTTGACAGAAATATATAAATTGTTTATTATTTCCCTAGTTCTTTTTTTTGAGACACGTTTTCCACTCATGTTATCCTCCACATTGATATATCACTGATATGTATTTGTGTGGAGGGTGACATGGATGTCTAACAAAAGACCTGTGGGAGGAATCCCACACATGTCTCTGAGCAGAGAATAGACTGTTTGTGCGTTGGGTATCGTTGACCTTTGTGGGTCAAAAAATGTCTCTTCATCATGGAGAGAACATATTGGCCACCAGGCAAGACACAAAACCCCCAACAACACCAAACACGATATAGATCTGCCCCCTCACCTGTTTTTATCATATCATGGTAGCAACGGATGAATATGAAAATATCTGCAATATGATATTTTTTTATTTGCTAAAACTTGACACGTCCCCTTTTCTGTGCCCATAATAGAATATCTGAGGTCCTTGATTGAACATCCTTACGGAGTAGTATGTTAAGGGAAAGATGCGCACCGCCCATGGTGGTTGTTGGCTTATGGCTAACAGCTGCCTGGAGATCGACGCTCAAGAACAACACCCCTACGTATCAAATCAAAAAACAGCGATAATCGCTGTTTTTTTCTATTATACTTCTATTGTTTCTGCATATTCTGGAATAAATCCGGAAATACCCATATCTTGTTTTATTTTGTGTGCGAGGGCGGTGGCGGCGTGTGGTTCTCCGTGGACATAGTAAATCTTCTTTGGAGCTTGTGTTGCAGTACCAACCCATGACATAAGTTTGTGTTGATCACCATGTGCAGAGAGCGCACCAATTGCTTTTACGGTACAACGAACAGGAATTTCATCACCAAATATTTTTACGCTTTCGGCTCCTTCGTACAATCTTCTTCCAAGAGATCCTTGCGCTTGGTAGCCAACAATGATAAGTGTTGATTTTGGATCTGATAGGTAGCGATGCGCATGGTGCAGGATTCTTCCTCCATTCATCATACCGGCACCGGCTATAATCATTTTTGGAGGATTGATGTCATTTATTTTTTTTGATTCTTCTTTTGTGTTAGTCATTTCTAACCGTGGGAATTGAAGAAAATCATTTCCTTGCATATATTTTTTGCAGGCCTCTTTATCGTAATACTCTGGAAATTCTTTGAATACTTTTGTGACTTTTATGGCAAGCGGACTATCAACAAATATAGGCATTTGCGGGAGTTTTCCTTCTGTGGCGAGTGTTTCCAAACTGTATAAGAGCTCTTGTGTTCGTTCTATAGAAAAAGCGGGAATCATAATGGCTCCCCCATTATGTGCTGCCTCGGTAACGAGTTTTTGTATTATTTCATCTCGCATGGTGGAGGCTTCATGGATTCTATCTCCATACGTTGATTCGCAAAGCAATACATCAACGTCACCAAGCGGTTGTGTATCTTTGAGAATAGGAACATTATCGTTTCCAATATCTCCTGAAAACCCGATACGTTTCCCGTCTGCTTCTATTTCTAAAAATGATGATCCATAAATATGCCCAGCATCTTTAAAGATGACCGTTTCGCCGTCTCCTAAATCTACTCGTTCATTATATTCAATACCTTGGCAAAGTTCTGTAACTTTGTCTACATCTTCCATGCTATATAAAATTGGGGTTTGGAATTTTCGATGATTGTAGGTCATTATGTGTTGTGCATCCTCAAGAACAAGTGGCATGATATGACATGTTCCTTTGGTGGCAATAATTTTTCCATGAAATCCTTCTTTTATTAACTTAGGGATTCTTCCCACGTGGTCAAGATGCGCATGTGTTACAATAAGAATATCAATGTCTCCCGCATTGAATGGAAACGTATCAAAGTTTTTTCCTTCGCTGTAGTTTCCTCCTTGAAACATGCCACAATCTACGAGGATCCTTTTTTTGCTTGTGGTGAGTAAATGACAAGAGCCTGTTACTTCATGATTAGCTCCACAAAATTGTATGTGCATATATATAAATTGATAATTATGTATAGGCTCAGCCTTTGGCTGAAATAGTTTATAGAAGAATACTATTCTACTTCCTATGTCTCTCTGTTGTTACAGCTTACCATACACATGACTGGTACACAAAATACGATCAATTTGATATACTCACTGCGAGAATACTATGCCTAGACATACTGAGCCCGTATCTATTCAATCACCACCGCTTACTGAATTTAAAAAAAAACGCTCTTGTGTAAAGCGAACATGTTTTTCAGGTTGTGGTTGTTTGGGGATGTTTATTATTGGTATTGTCCTTTTGCTTCAATTAACGGCACCTGTCAAACCAAAACGGTTATCTGAAGTTCCTGCAGTATTTCCTGATACTATTTTTTTATATGATGACGATTATATTGAAGAAATTACCTTTTTACCTGCTGAACAAAAAGGAAGACCCCTTGAGGCAGCAACATTTTTGCCAAAATTGATTTTGTCCCCCATTCTCTTAACCTTTGATCAGTATACTACCCTTGACTCTGGTGATACCTCGCTTACGTTTAATAACATGGTACAATTGGCAAATGAATCGGTAACTAAACGTGATGACACCGTTACCGTTGTCTGGAAGAATCTTCCTGCTGATCCTGATTTTATTTTTGATTATTACCGTAGACAATTTGAAGAACAAGCTATTGAGGTAACGGAACGTGAAGATACTCTTTCTCAAAAACGACTACAACTGACAGCAGATACATTTTATGGCATGTTGACCATTACGGATGAATCAAAAGACCAAGGGACAACATCAATGACGTTGGTGGTATCTGTCCCTCATACTGATTAATGTTTTTCTATGGCTATCAAAATTCTTGAATCAAAAAAACTCCGATGGATTAATATTGATCGTATTGATGAAGAAGCACTGGAATTTTTGAAACAAAACTTTCATTTTCATCATCTTGATTTGGAGGATATTCAAAGCGAAAGTCAAACACCAAAAATTGATACGTATAAGGATTATCTTTTTTTGGTATTTCAATTTCCTCATTGGCAAGGAGATACAAAACGAGTCATTTCTCTTGAACTCGATATTTTTGTTGGCAATGACTTTTTAATCACGATTCAACACAATAGTACCAAGCAAATGAAAAACTTCTTTTATCGCTGTATGCGAAATAGAAGTATTAAACGTGAATGGATGAGTAATGGATCTGGCTATCTTTTGTATAAATTAACAGAATCCTTGTTTCATAATTCCAGACCAATTTTGCACAATATTGGCAAACAAATATCTCAACTAGAAACAGACATATTTGAAAACAAACCTGATACCCACGTTGTTAAACAGCTTGCAACGCATCGACGAAATATTTTGGGATTCCGACGAATTATTGATCCTCAACGATATTTACTTTCTCATTTATCCCATATTCGGAAACCGTTTCTTGACGAAACACTGAGTTTATATTTTGATGATGTTAACGACTATTTGAGTAAATTATGGTCTGTTATCACAAATTACAAAGATACGGTTGATGGTCTACATGTTACGGTTGAATCATTGCTTACTCGACGAACAAATAATGTTATTAGCGCACTGACCGTCATTTCAGTGGCATTGCTCCCACTTACCCTTTTAGCCGGTATTTATGGAATGAATATTCCCCTTCCATTTGCGAATCATCCTTTACTTGTGTGGGGTATGTTTGGTACCTTGGCAACAGGGATTATTTTGATCATTTTTATTATGAAACGTAAGCAATTGCTGTAAATTCTGGAACATGACACGAGGAGCATGGCGTATTTTGTGTATACCATGCTCCTTGATTCATGTTAGGAAAGTACGTTTATGATTAAACGAATTTTATCAAATCAATCAAAAACAATTACCGGCGCTGCGGTTATTCTTGGTGCCGCATCTTTTGTGAGTCGCTTAATGGGATTTTTGCGAGATCGTATTTTTGCCCATCTTTATGGAGCGGGAGATGTGCTTGACGCCTATTATGCAGCATTCCGTATTCCGGATCTTGTATACAATTTAATTGTAGTGGGGGCATTGTCTGCGGGATTTATCCCTATTTTTACCAAGCTCATGAAAAAAGATCCTGAAGAAGCGCTCACGGTAACAAATAGTGTGATTAATATTTTGGCAGTGTTTCTTATTATTGTTTGTAGCATCATGTGTCTTTTTACCCCACAGTTGATGCGAATTATTGTCCCGGGATTTAGCGGTGAGAAACTGGATCTCACTATTATGATGACCCGTGTTATGTTTGTTTCTCCTGTTTTGCTTGGGATTAGTGGTGTGTTTAGTAGTGTCTTACAAAGCTTTAAAGCTTTTTTGGTTTATTCGCTAACACCTATTGTATACAATATTGGTATTATTGTTGGGGCTATCTGGTTTGTGCCATTGTGGGGTCCTATTGGTCTTGCCTTTGGGGTTATTTTTGGAGCACTTTTCCATCTGGTTATTCAAATTCCTGCACTTCGACATTATAAATTTTCTTATCGACGAGTATTTTTGTGGAAAAATGGCCATGTTCGTGACATTTGGAAATTAATGCTTCCGAGAACACTTGGTCTTGCCACTCACCAAATTAATTTATTACTCATGACGACGATTGCATCTACACTTGCAGCAGGAAGTTTGGCAGTCTTTAATTTTGCAAGCAATATTCAATATTTTCCTGTTGGCATTATTGGGTATTCGTTTGCGATTGCGGCGTTTCCAACGCTTGCTATGTTTGTAGCTGAAGAAAAAGGTGCCGAATTTGTGCATCACTTGTCCCAAGCCATTCGACAAATTTTATTTTTTATTGTCCCACTTACCATTATTCTTCTTTTACTTCGTGCGCAGATTGTTCGGGTGTTGTTTGGAACTGGTGCATTTGGATGGGAAGCAACTATTTTGACCGCAAATACGTTGGCATTTTTTTCTCTTTCTCTTTTTGCTCAATGTTTGATTCCGTTACTTGCTCGGGCGTTTTATGCCATGCATGACACGTGGTCTCCATTTATTGCAGCAATCATTGGGACATTGATAAATGTTATTTTTGCCTTGTTACTTAAAAATGTTTTTGGTATTGCTGGATTGGCGTTGTCTTTTTCTATCTCTATGTTTGTGCAGGTCGCTATTTTATGGGTAACGCTTCGTGTACGTCACATACAAAGTTTGGATGAAATGGCTATTTTGCATTTTTTGTACAAAATTTCTTTAGCCGCCTTTGCGATGGGGATTATTGTTCAAATGTTAAAATTCCCAATTGCTACCTTAGTAGATATGGATAGGTTTTGGGGTATTGCAACGCAAGGACTCCTGGCGGGAGGGGCGGGGTTGTTTGTTTACCTCACAATTGGAAAGGTCTTTAAGTTAAAAGAAGTTGAAATTATAGAATCTGTTATTCGAAAAAAAATATTTCAGACAGTGGACGTTCCTACTGATATCCCTGCTGATGAAATATAATGCCAAACTTGTACTTACCTAAACACCACACCATATGAAAGAACACGATGCTGGGAAAAAAAGATTTGAATTGGACATGATACGAGAACAACGAGAACAATCTCGTGGATCATTTCATGGCGATTTTATGAATAAACTTAATGGTCTCTATACGGCAGCAACATGGGATCATCCTCACTTTTTAAAAACATGTGAGGATTTGAGTAAGAAATACAACGGCAAACTTATCCCTACTTATGAAGAATACGTTCAAGAAGTTTCTGGTGGTGATGCTAAAAAAATTTCCCTGCTCGAATCTACAGACGAAACAGCAACGAAACAATTACATGAGCTTATTGATAAAATCAATCACGCCTATACAGATACAACACTTGACGAAACGATGTTTATTGCACTGTATAATCAGATTAACACATTAGTAAATCCTCCTCGTGAAAAAACTGAATAATGCCCAAAAAATGAATGAACCCCGGAGCTGAGTGCGTCCGGGGTTTGTTTTTTATTGTCCTCCGTTTGGGAGATAGAGGACAATTTTACGCGGCGTGTTGCAGGCTCTGGGTGAGCCCGGTAACCGCGTGGGTGTTGGCTGCTGATGAATGCTTTGCCAAAAATTCATGGAGTTCACTTTGATTCGCGAACTCCATGTTTTTTTATGTGAGGACAGGAACGTTATCCCCTTCATCACACACTCCAGCCAACTCATCCGCCAGCGATCTCCCATACGCCGCACGGTGAGTGCGGCATGAAGATCTCCTTTATGCGCAAATTTCTTCTACTTCTGTTTTTATGAGAGGGTCAATTTTTTTCCCATACCAATTTAGCACACCAAAGGCTCCTTTTTTTTCGTTGAACCTCGTTAGCGTTCGGTTTTGGGTGCGTTTTTTAAGAAATTATCAGGCCAATGAGCCTGTTTTTTAATGTCAGTCGGAGCGAAGCGATGCCATTGAGATGTTTGAATTTCGCTTTGCAATCGGTCAATGGTTTGGTTCTTCTACGAAGTAGAAGTGCATTACACCAACACTGAGCACTGTCGAAAGATTTGAAGCCTTTGAGGGCTCTAAACCTGGCATTGAAATGTGAATTGTACAATTCAATGAGGTTCGTATTCTTTGGACAATGATCAACCTTGGTGTAGTTAAATAATTCTGTTCTTCGTTTGTAAATATCTTTTAAAATTGTTGTTCGATGCAAATTTTCTTTTGTATGTTTTTGAAAAATGTATTCAAGTTGTTTTTGTAAATTATTTTCATCAATATATTCTTCAAAAACATGTTTTTGTATTGAGTTAAAAAAATGTTGGTGTGTACTTTGACTGCGGATATACAAAGACTCACGAATATTCTCAACATAGTGATTCAAACATCGTTGAATGAGTGCTTCCGGATAATGTCTTTTCAGTGGTTTCTCGAGGGAAGAACGGTCATCACAGACAACAATCTTCAGCGGATAATTACAATCTTTGAGTTTTTGAAAAAAACTTTCAAATGCTTCTTCACTTTCAGATCTCACAACCATTCCAACAGGAATGTCATGCGTTAAGTAGTCAATACAATAAATGAACGGTATTTTTTGTTTGTATCCTTTTACTTTAATAAACTTTCCATCAACTATTAAAATTCCACAAAATTTTTCACTGTCACAATATTCCTTTGTTACAAAAGTATTGTTTGGCAACGCATTCAACTCAACAATAATTTTTTCATACGTTTGACTAATGCTTATTTTTCTTTCATCTGCTAATTTACGGATTGGTATCCCATCTATGTGTTGAATCCAAAATATTTCTTCTTTCTGTCCGTGATCAATTGAAAATGATGTTCGACACTGATTACAAAAATATCTTTTTAATCCACGCCGCCCACCTCTTTTTTGGGTTCTTTCACAACTACATTTTGGACACTTCGGATTCCGTTTTTTTTGTCATAATACTCAATTTAACTAGTTAAACACCTATTTCTTAGCATAACCTAGCCTCAAATTCAACTTTTTACGCACCCAAAAACGAACGATATCTTGAACCTCGGGGTACGACTTTTGTTTACACTGATGGCAAAATGAAAGCCATTCTCGGCTGACAGCTCGCCGGGGAGTTCTTTTGCTCTCCGAAATTTACTCTCAGGAGAAACATGTTCCCACGGGCCATCCGACATGAGACGGATAACCGCCAGCCTGGTCCCATTCAGGCGGGTGTGGGTATAGTGCAACTTTGCTGCGCTTACGATAGCTTCATCGCTATCTGAAAGACCTCCCCACTTTACGAGGGAAATCTCATGATGAATAATCATGATAGGCGCTCCCATAGTGTTGTGGTAATCGGCTGTACCAATTTACCAGCCTATCACACCATTTGTTGTCTGTCAATGTCTTCTTTTCTCTATTTTTTCCCTTTGTTGAGCAAAAATAAGAAAAAATGATGGCTTGTTATTAGTTATTTTCTCTCTTGTAAAGTCTCACAGAAACTGATATCATAGCGTCACATTTTGCCTATATATAGGCAAGTTCAGAGTCAAAACGATCTAATGGCTTTTGGCTATCACCTAACTTTTATGTCTGATATTCGAAATTTTTGTATTATTGCCCATATTGATCATGGAAAATCGACTCTTGCCGATCGCTTTCTTGAAATTACAGAAACGGTTGAAAAACGAAACATGACCGCCCAATTGCTTGATACCATGGAACTTGAACAAGAGCGTGGAATTACCATTAAACTTCAGCCTGTACGGATGGAATATAAAGGAAAGACGTTAAATTTGATTGATACTCCTGGCCATGTTGATTTTACGTATGAGGTGTCTCGTTCTCTTGCTGCGGTTGAAGGAGCCATTCTCCTAGTTGATGCCAGCCAAGGAGTGCAAGCACAAACGATTGGAAATTTGTATTTGGCGCTTGAACAAAACTTAACGATTATTCCCGTCTTGAATAAAATTGATTTACCAAACGCTGATATAGAGAAATCCAGCGCTGAGTTAATTCATCTTATTGGATGTAAAAAAGAAGACATTTTACATTGTTCTGGAAAAACGGGCGATGGAGTTGCTGATCTTCTTGATGCAGTGATTGAGCGTGTTCCCCCACCAGATGTTGCCACAAAAAAACTGCTTCCACTTCGTGCGCTTATTTTTGATTCATTTTATGATGATTATAAAGGTGTTGTTGCAGCTGTTCGCGTGGTTGATGGTGAAATGAAAAAAGGTGACAGAATTACTTTCATGGGAACAAAGGCCACCGCAGAGGTGCTTGATACTGGCCACCACTCCCCTCAATTAATTTCTACAGGAGTACAAGCAAATGGACAAATTGGCTTTGTGGTATCAGGATTAAAAGACATTTCACAAGTACGCGTGGGTGATACGATTACCCAAACAAAAAATCCAGCGACGTCCCAACTTCCTGGATACAAACAGGTAAAACCCATGGTATTTGCGGGAATTTTTCCAAAAGAAGGTGACGACTATTCTGCTCTTCGCGAAGCAATGGATCGATTGAAGTTGTCTGACTCTGCATTACAATATGAACCAGAACATTCACAAGCACTTGGATTTGGTTTCCGATGTGGCTTTTTGGGGATGCTCCATTTGGATATTTTTCAAGAACGATTGAAACGAGAATTTGGTCTTCATATTGTGGTGACAGTACCAAGTGTTGCGTATCGAGTGACACAAACGAATGGAGAAATACTGATTGTTCGGAGCCCTCAAGATCTTCCTGAACAACAACGTATTACGCTTATTGAAGAGCCATGGATGACGGTTGATCTTATTACCCCTGATGCGTATATTGGAAATGTTATGGCTCTTGTATCGGAGAGAAAAGGACAATACACAAATACGGAATACTTGAGTGCTGGAAATACCAAGCGAGCAATGTTGCATTATGAAATTCCTCTTGCGTCGTTGATTACGGATTTTTATGATAAACTAAAAACGGTTACGAGTGGCTATGCGTCTCTTAATTATGAACTGAAAGATTATAGAAAAACAGATGTGGTAAAAATTGATATTTCGGTTGCAGAAGAACCTGTGGAATCACTGTCTACCCTTGTATGGCGAGATGAAGCATTCCGTGTTGGAAAACAAATTGTTAATTCACTAAAAGATTCGCTTCCAAGACAACAATTTGTTATAAAAATCCAAGCCTCAGTTGGTGGAAAAATCATAGCAGGTGAACGGCTTTCTGCCATAAGAAAAGATGTGACGGCAAAACTCTATGGAGGTGATGTTACTCGTAAACGAAAGCTTCTAGAAAAACAAAAGAAAGGAAAGAAAAAAATGATGGCGATGGGTAAAGGAAAAGTTGATATTCCTACTGAAGCGTATTTGGCAGTGCTTAAACGATAATAGTATTTATATTTTTTTCATGTCTCTTGTCACAAATGGGACAGGGACATATTTCACGTTACCATGATCTATGCTTACTAAACGAAAAGTTGTTAAAACCATCTGGATTGTCATTAGTCTTCTTGCTATGTTGAGTATGATATTTTTTACTATTCTTCCTGCGTTATATTAATATTTTTACATCTTTATGAATTCACAACCACATATTGGATTGATGCTTGGTACGGCTCGCGATGGACGGATGTCTGAATCTGTTTTTACGTATATTCATGAAAAACTCGAAGCACGAGATGACGTACACGTTACGGCATATGATGTTCGAAATTTTTCCGTAGACAAAACTATTTACCATACCGATAACAATCCATTAACGCAAGCATGGCGAGATGCCGTACAAACCATTGATGCATTTATTATTGTTACCCCTGAGTACAACCATTCATATCCTGGCGAATTAAAACTATGGATTGATCAGGCAGCTATTGCTGCCTATGCATATAAACCTATTATGGTTGCCGGAGTCTCTATTGGTGATTTTGGTGGGATTCGTGTAGTAGAACAATTCACAACACTTATTTCAAATTTTAAGATGATGCAGGCGGGTGCATTATATTTTCCAAAAGTTGGAGAATTCTCCAACATGTCAGCAGAAGAAAAAGATACACACTATGCTGATCGTGTGAGCAACTCAATTGATACAATGGTATTGTGTCATAAACATTTATCATCACTCCGAGCTGAATTGTCCTAATCTGGCAAATCCTGGTTTGTCCTAATACTATCTCTATGGAAAAGAACTGGCATGTTCAAGAGGAACCACCACAATCATTTTTTGATACACATCCAGAAATTCCACCAGTGGCGGCAAGATTATTATACAATCGAGATCTTCGTACTCAAGAGGCACTTGATGAATTTTTAAATCCTGATTATTCATGTCATGTTCATGATCCTTTTTTGTTTCAGGATATGGAAAAAACGGTTGTACGAATTTTTGATGCGATAAAAAAAGATGAACATATTGTGATTCATGGTGATTATGATGCGGACGGTGTTTCTGCATCGACAATTTTGGCAACAACGTTTCGTGCTCTTGGTGCGCAACATATTGATGTGTTTCTCCCCCATCGTGATATTGATGGATATGGATTAAATTGTAATACCGTACAGCTACTAAAAGATGCGGGGACTCATCTAATTATTACGTGTGATTGCGGCGTTAGTAATGTAGAAGAAATTACTTTGGCGAATGAGCTTGGTATGGATGTTATTGTCACGGATCATCATGCTGTGCCAGAAACTCCTCCACCGGCATTTAGTGTTATCCATCCCAAAATGCCAGGAGAGCCCTACCCAGACAAAGGATTATGTGGTGGTGCGGTGGCATTTAAGGTTTCTCAGGCACTGCTGGCAACACATAAAAAAGATCATGACACATTGCCAAATGGTGAACAACATGAAGCATTTGAAAAATGGCTTCTTGATATGGTGGCCGTGGCAAGTGTAGCAGACATGGTTCCTCTTCTTGGAGAATCTCGGACACTTACGACGTTTGGTCTCCTTGTCTTAAATAAAACAAGACGACTTGGCATGAGAAAGCTCTTGTCTGAAGCACGACTTCTTCATGATGACGGTACGTTAGCGAAGGAACTTGATGCAGAAAGTATTGGTTTTCAAATAGCGCCACGAATTAATGCTGCAGGAAGATTGGAACACGCAAACGTGGCATATAAATTAATGGTAAGCGAGGATCCTATTGAAGCCACCGATCTTGCGTTTCAACTAGATAAAAATAATACCGAACGAAAACAAATTACCGAGACATATGTAACGGCAGCCGTTGAGCAAATTGAACGAGATCAACTTGATAAACCTATTTTGTTTGTTATTGGTGATGAATGGAAAACTGGTATTGTAGGATTGATTGCGAGTAAATTGAAAGAACGCTATTACAAGCCAACTATCGCGATGGCGTATGGACATGGCAGTATTATGGGATCTGGAAGAAGTATTGATGGATTCAATATGATTGAAGCAATGCAAGAAATTCCCGAATATTTTGCAAAATTTGGAGGACACCCCATGGCCTGCGGATTTACCCTGTCTTCAAAAGAACAGTTTTTGCCATTCCAAGAAGCACTCATTGCAAAATATCATGAAAAAACAAAAGAAAAAGATATGCGACGGCAATTATCTATTGCGGCAGAAGTTATCTTGGAAGATGTTCATTGGGATTTGTATGATTTGCTTGAACGATTTAAGCCATTTGGTAAAGATAATGAAAAACCATTATTCTTGGCAAAAGGTGTTACTGTCGCTAAGGTAAAAGCTATTGGAAAACAGAATAACCATATTCAACTTTTTGTGCAACATAAAACGCCACGCATGCGAAAGTTAGTTGGATGGAATTTTTGTCATACGGGAAAAGGAAAGATAAACTGGTGTAACAGCCTCACTATTGGAGACACTATTGATGTTGTTTTTGAACTTGGCGTGAATGAGTGGAATGGAAATCGAGAATTGCAGATGACCCTTATAGATCTTCAAAAATCATAAGACGTGCGACGTACGATATACGACATACTCGTAACTCGTTCCTCACACATCTTTTATTTCGTAATTTATGAAATTAACTATTTATACGGACGGTGGTGCTCGTGGCAATCCTGGCCCAGCTGCTCTTGGTGTGGTGATGAAAGATACTATTTCAGGTAAGGAAGTAAAACGCTATGGTGAATACTTGGGTGAACAAACCAACAATTATGCCGAATACATGGGAGTTATTTCTGCTCTTGAGAAAGCAAAGGATTTGGGAGCTAAAGAGCTTCATTTTATGTGTGATAGTAAACTTGTTGTTGAACAATTAAAAAGAAATTGGAAAGTAAAGGAACCTACACTTCAAACACTTTTTATAAAAGCATGGAATCTCATGCAAGGGTACACAAAAGTTACATTAACTCACGTTCGGCGTGAAGAAAATACAGCGGCTGATGCGGAGGTGAATAAGGTGCTTGATCGGGAAATGTGAGTATAGTATAGATACCGATGTAGAGTAATTAAAAAATAATTTCATGTATAAAAAATACCAGCGATATAGACTGGTGTTTTTTTAGGAAAATAATTATCTAATTATACATTTATGTTATATACAATATTATTTATAACAATTCTTCCAATTCTTTCAGTACATTTTTCATTTTTCGATTTGGGCGTTTTGGGATATCGATGAGTATTTTTACATATTGATCGCCTTTTCCTCTCCCGTGCAGCTTTGGCATTCCTTCTCCTTTGAGCCGAATTTGTTGTCCATGAGTTGATCCTGGCGGAACAATAAGTTTTTTTCTTCCATCTATTGTTTCTATTTCTATTGTTTCACCAAGTACGGCTTGCACAAAATTGATGGTAAGTTCAGTAAATATGTCGGAACCCTGACGAGCAAACCGAAGATCGGGTTTTACGTGAATGAGCATATAGACATCTCCATTTGGTCCGCCATTTGGGGATGGTTGTCCTTTGCCACTTACTCGGATAGATTGTCCACTATCAATCCCTGCAGGAATGTTTACGGAAAATTTTCGTTCTTCTCTGCCATTTTTTGTTTGGATAAAAAAGTGAATATCTTTTTCTAATCCTGAGATAGCTTCTTTGAGTGTAACCTCTACGTCTACTTGGACATCACTTCCTTTTCGTGGCCGATTGGAATTTCCAAAGCCAAACATGCTTCCAAAAATATCACCAAGGTCTACTTGTTCGCCACCAAATTGAAAATTAAATGATTGACCACCCTGTCCCCCATTCCCTCTATTTGCATGCATAAAATCTTCCCATCCGGCCCCACCACCAAAACCACCTTGTTGGTCAAAGTTTGATCCAAATTGATCATATTTTTTTCGTTTGGTTTCGTCACCCAGAATTTGATAAGCTTCATTTACCTCTTTAAATTGGGCTTCGTTCCCATCTTTTTTGTCGGGATGAAGTTTATGTGCTTTTTTACGAAACGCTTTTTTAATTTCTTCTTCGGTGGCACCTTTTTCAACACCGAGAATATTGTAGTAATCTTTTGACATAATAGTTCAGAATTTTTCGTTTAAGATTCAAAGGAAATGTGATTGATTATTTTATATGTACGATAACGGTTTTGTTTGTATTATTTGTAAGCTCAATAATTTTTTGTACTTCTTTTTGTGCGCTTTCTCGTGCTTCTTGTCTGAGCTCTTCTGTTTGTACGGCACTGAGTGCCTGATCTTTGAGTTGTTTAATTGCTTCGTTGTAACCGTCTTCGCTATTAAATAGTTTTTTGAGAATTCCTTGTTCATTGTTGAGAGTAATGTCCCCAAGAATTTCTACCCCGTATGTTTCTATATTCGGTATCGTTACTTCTACCTTATCTTTTGTGACGAGTACGTCTGTTTCTTCAAGATGTGATAAATTTGTACCTGCACTTACCTTCATGTTGGCGGCGGCAGTGATATTTTGTTTCCAGAACAGATCTTTAAAGGTGCTCCCCGTGGATTTATCTATTTCTACTTGTTCGTGAAAGATATACGTTTGTGTTACCAAAAATCCTTCACTTTTGAGTGCAGCAAGAATTGTTTCTCCGGTGATTTGTTGTGCCGCTTCAGCCGGCGTATGAAATACTTTATATCCAACAAAGAGTCCACTTCCAAAGAGAATAAGTGCGAATGCGAGGAAAAGGTATCGTTTGATCATAAAACTGTATACATCAATGAATATTTGCTTATCTTGATATGTGCGTCTTACTGCGTTCGATTGATTATTACAAATATGCGGAATCCCCAGAAGAATATTCTGGGGATCTCACGATTTGTAATACTATAGCAGGATTATTCTTTCTTGTCGTCTACGACATCTCCATCAACAACTTCTCCATCTACCACATCGTCTTTCTTTTCTGAAGCATTTTCTCCTTCAGGGGTAGCAGCAGTATCATCAGCAGCCTTTGCTTGTTCTTGTTGGTACATTTTCATGCCAACAGCTTGAGCCACAGTTGAAAGATTGTCTGATGTTGACTTGATAGCTTCGATATCTTCACCGTCTTTTACTTCTTTTACGGCTTTGAGTGCATCTTCCACTTTTTTCTTTTCTTCTTCGGTAACGTCGATTTTCTTTTCTTCGACTTCTTTCATCATTTTTTCGGTAGTGTATACCATGGTGTCTGCGGTATTTTTGATATCGATGAGTTCACGTTTCTTTTTGTCTTCCTCTGCGTGTACCTCGGCATCTTTTTTCATTTTTTCAATTTCTTCGTCAGTAAGTCCACTAGAGGCTTCAATACGAATTGATTGTTCTTTTCCTGTTCCTTTATCTTTTGCAGATACGTTGAGGATTCCATTTGCATCAATGTCAAATGTTACTTCAATCTGCGGTACTCCTCGTGGTGCTGGTGGAATGCCGTCAAGGATAAATCGTCCGAGTGTTTTATTATCTGCGGACATTTGTCTTTCTCCTTGAAGTACGACAATGTCTACACTTGGTTGACTATCTGCTGCGGTTGAAAATACTTGTGATTTACTGGTTGGGATAGTGGTGTTGCGTTCAATAAGCTTGGTCATCACTTGTCCCATGGTTTCAATTCCAAATGAGAGTGGGGTGACATCAAGAAGAAGGATGTCTTTTCCAAGATCACCTTGTAATTGTCCTGCTTGGATAGCAGCTCCCATAGCCACAACTTCGTCTGGATTAACAGATACATTTGGTTTTTTCCCAAAGTATTTTTCTACTTCTTGTTGGATAAGTGGCATGCGAGTCATTCCTCCTACCAAGATTACTTCGTTGATGTCTGATTTTTTAAATCCTGAATCAGTAAGTGCTTTTTCTACTGGCACCATGGTTTTCTTTACAAGATCAGATACGAGTTCTTCTAATTTTGCTCGTGAAAGTTTGAGATTTAAATGTTTTGGTCCATCAGCACCAGAAGTGATAAATGGTTCATTGATTTCTGTTTCTGGGGTGCTTGATAATTCAATTTTTGCTTTTTCTGCAGCATCTTTTACCCGTTGGAGTGACAATGGATCGGAAGAAAGATCAATTCCTTCTATTTTTTTGAATTCATTAAGAATCCATTCAATAATTTCTTTGTCAAAGTCGTCTCCTCCAAGATGAGTATCTCCATTGGTAGCGCGAACTTCTACTGTTGAATGATTATCTTCTTCATCATGAGAAATTTCGAGTACTGATACGTCGAAAGTTCCTCCTCCGAGATCGTATACAACAATTTTTTGATCATTCTTTTTGTCGAATCCGTACGCAAATGCAGCAGCAGTTGGCTCGTTGATAATTCGACTTACTTTGAGTCCAGCAATTTCTCCCGCAGCTTTTGTTGCTTGTCGTTGTGAATCGTCAAAGTATGCAGGTACGGTGATTACTGCTTCTGTGATTGTTTCTCCAATTTTTGCTTCAGCATCTGCCTTAAGCTTTTGGAGTACCATGGCTGAAATTTCTGGTGGGGTATAATTTTTGTCACCCATGGTTACTTTTATTTTGTCACCGTCGGCTACAATTGCATAAGGAACATGTTTTCTTACTGCTTCTACTTCTTTATCTCCTGGTCTTCGACCAATGAGACGTTTTACTGAATGAAGGGTATTGGTTGGGTTGGTAACAGCTTGTCGTTTGGCAAGCTGCCCCACGAGTCGTTCACCTGTTTTTGACATGGCGATGATTGATGGCGTGGTTCTGTTTCCTTCTTTGTTTTCTAAAACCTTTGGTTGACCACCTTCGATGATGGCCATACATGAATTTGTTGTTCCAAGGTCAATTCCGAGAATTTTTGACATAGTGTGTTAGGTTATACTTATTAGTTCAAAGCCAATAGTTCGTGGGAACTAGGCTTGTTATTTGTTAGTTGGTTAAATAGTTAATTGATTAATTTATGTGTCATTCTGAGCAAAACGCAGCGGAGTCGAAGGATCTCGTGATAGAGGAAAATTTATCCATTCTTCGAGATCCTTCGACTCCATTCGCTCGTCCCTCGCTCATTCCGCTCAGGATGACATGATTATTGTTATTTAATGTTTTCTATATGATCCCATAACTTCCAGTATGGATCATTCATATTAGTTATACTAATATTTAATTTGTTATATATAGCATTTTGAATTTCAATGGCATCATCCCAAATTGATTTTACGGAAATATTTGCATCTAAACCTAATCTTGGTGGAATAATTTCTAATGTGTCTCCGAGATTAGATGATATAACTTCCATTTTACCTAACCACAAATAACTTCTAGTAATAGGTACATCATTAATACCTTCTTCTAATGGTCCGTTAGGACTATCATAAACTTCCAATTTCAGAGTTACATCTAATGCAGATAAATATTTTTCTAAAATTGATATATATCTATCGACACTTTCACTGGTGGGTTTTTCTTTATATTTAATTTTCATATTACTCCTTTTTCTTTACGACTTTCACTTGTACTTTTTTTCCTTTGGTTGGTTCTTGTTTGGGAAGCGTGATTTTGAGAAGTCCGTCTTCAAATTCGGCGGTAACTTGATCTTCTTTTACCGGTACAGGAAGGGAAAGCTGTCGAAAGAATGATCCTGAACGCATTTCTTTACGGTAGTAATTTTTGTCGTCTACCTCATGTTCTTTTTTGACAGTTCCTTGAATGCTGAGTAATCCTTTTTCAATACTTACTTCTACATTTTTTGGATTGATGCCTGGAAGTGATGTTTCCACTTTTACGGCATCTTCTGTTTCGTACATGTCTATTGCTGGTGTGAAACCAACAACGGGTACCATGGATTTCATTTGTCTCATGGCGGGAAGATTGGACATCATATCTTCCATTTCTTGGAATGGATCCCAATTGGGATTGTAACGGATGATTGACATATATATATTATTTTTTATCTTATTGATTTTTTGCCTTGGCAATAATGACTTTGGCTGGTTTGATGACTTTTCCGTCAATCAGGTAGCCTGCGTCTACTTCACGAATAATGACATTCTCTTCGTGATCATCTGATTCTTCTTCACCAACAGCTTCGTGCTGTTCTATATTAAATTGTTCTCCGACGGTTTTTATTTCTTCTATCTTGTGATTGGCAAGAATGTCGGCGAACTGTTTCATAATGAAATCAATTCCTTGTGCCCAATTTTTCCATAATTTGTCGTCTGATTCTGGTTTATGTGCGTTTGCCTTTTTGAAATTATCGTATACCGGAATTACTTCCTCAAGCACTTGCACTTGGCACCATTTCATTAGCTCTCCTCGTTTTTCTTCTGTCTCTTTTTTAAAATTTTGATAATCAGCTTGTGCTCGTTGCCAACCAATTTTATATTCTTGGCATTTGGCTTGTAGCTCCTCAATTTCCGATAATGCTGTTTGTGGTTGTTCTTCTTGATCTACTGCCTCTTCTTCAAAAAGTATGTTGTTGTGATCATCTTGTTGTTTTTTCGTCATAGGCTATGACAATAAGGTAGTTAAATGACTAATTATAGCAATGTTTTTTTTGTAATCCATTCGAATTGGCCCCATAATGCTAAACATATTTTCTTCTCCAAATGGCGTGGCGACGATACTGCACATACTGCCAAAAGGATTTTCTTTTCCAATCAATACAGTGGGGCGTTGGGTAATCTTTGCTTGCAGTTCATCTATTCGCTCGTCTACCGTATCGAAGATAGAGGAAACATTAATAGTGTGGGAATAATTTCTAAATTCAGGTTGGGTGAACAATTGAGAAAGTCCGGTATAATATACGCTATCGGTACCAAAGCTGACAAAGACTGCATTTTGGGTATGCTCAGCAACTTGCTTTGCAATGAACTTCATGGCTTTGGTTTTGTCTTCTTGCTTGAGTAAGGATTCTAGGGCACTTTTTGTTTTGGTACTGAGTATAGGAGGTTCAAGCGATTCAACATATGCTCGGTATCCTTTTTCTGTAGGGATTCTCCCTGCAGAGGTGTAAAGATGTGTAAGATAGCCTTGTTCTTCTAACACTCGCATTTCATTTCGTAGTGTAGGGGCACTGACGCTCAATGCAGAATTTTCCGCCAAAAATTTTGATCCGACGGGTTCGGCTGTTTTTATGACATATTCAATAATAATATGAAGGATTTGTTGTTGGCGATTTGATAACATAATTATCACTCTTTTATTCTGAGTGATAATATACCAAGGGATCTAAATACTGTCAAGACCTAGCCTTATCTGAGGCATATAGTTCACCATCGATAGTCTTTGGTATCACTCCTCTTTGTTTTCTGTGGACTAAAAAACCCGCTTGTTTAGCGGATTTTTCTTAACTTTGTGCTGTTCTAGCGAATTCTTCGATATCGGCTATTTCACTGAGGAGGACATTTTCTACATAGATCCCTCGAGAGTAAAAGATGCGTTCAAGCTCATTTTTAAGTTCTGTTTCCACTGCGTCTCGTTTTGGTCCAACAATTTGTTCTTTATCAAATCGACTGGCAACCATTCGTATTCGGCTTCTGATTGTTGGGCGGATAATCTTTGCCACAAAGTCTTCACCGATTGTTTGCCAGATGGCAGGAATTTGATGAATATCGAGGCGAAGAAGGATTGTTCCTTCTACCGCAATTCGTTTTCCATTTTGAGCAACGGCAGCAATTGGGATGTCTCCCATGGATTTTTCGTTTGACAGATTGAATTGCCGACTAATGCTGTATTCAAGTGTTTGTGTGTTGAACAGTTTTGCTTTTTGCCAAAATGGAATTTTGAAATGTAGTCCTGGAGTTAATACCTTTTTGAGAACTCCTCGCCCAAGGTCGTATACACAAGCGACGTATCCTGGTGGAACATAAATAAAGATTCCCTTGAGTACATCTTCCATTACGAAAGAGTACATCATTTTTTCTATTTTATCACTCATATATTAATGTTTAGTTCAGGGCTTCACCCAACGGGTGGTTAGCCTCTGGCTAAAAAAGTTATCCTGAAATAGTTATGTGTTTTCTTTACCTGGTTCTGTTTGTACAGCCTTCTTTTTTACAGGGAAAATAAATTTAGCGAAGTAATTGAATATAACAGAAAATAGCATGGTTGTCAATATAAATAGGGCTTTTACCATTGGCAGAATGAAGAGAAAGAAAAATATGGCAATGGGAAATAGTACCAAAAATGCCAGATCTCCCATAGTTAAATTTTTTCTCTTTCGATACCCTACATATATCCCCAAAAACGTTACAATAGCAACAATAGCTGACCAAAATACATCATGTCTTATACTAAGATCAAATCCATAAAAGGCAGTATTAATAACTCCTGGAAAATCTATAAATGGGTATAGTATTTGAATGATTTTTTCATTGCTTAATCCTCGTACAAAAATATCATACAATTCAAAAAAAACAATAACTTGTATTCCTAATATAACTGCCTTTGCCCACGGGTTAACCCTTTTTTTCTTGAGTAATTCTCGTATTTCTTGTTTTTGTAAGATAGGATCATTTCGATATCCTTTTGTGAGTTCAATAATATCCTCTTGAATTTCTTGATTTTTTCTATGCTTATGCGCATCAAACAAACTCAACGGAATAAGACAAATTCGGATGATAACGGTGAAATATACAACAGCCCACCCAAAATTTTGATCTGTCCAATTATTATAGATGTAAATAAGACCGTTAAACAACGGCTCGTAAATAACTGTATTCCATAATTCGGTAATCATACAAGTAGTATCGTAACAAAATTTCTTTGAGAAAGCAACGCGTTCTTAATGACCGACTTACTCTTTTTCCCACTCTTTTGCGTTTTCCACATAAGTGTCTTTTATTGAAAGAAAATATGCGAGCGCAGGTTCGTATTCATTATTAATTTTTCCGTCAAGGATGGCTTCTTCTATTGCTTCTTTTATTGCTCCCACGGTTGGCCCTGGTTTCAGTTTGCAGGTTTCCATGATTTCTTCTCCTCGTACGGGTGAATGAAAGGCGCGAAGTTTATCTTTGCTGATAACCTCAATAATCCGTTCTTCAAGAACATCATAATTGGTTAATCTTTTTTCTAATTTTTTGGGATTACCTGTAGTGATATCACTTCGGCATAGCTTGAGTAGATCATCAATATCATTCCCTACGTTTACGACAAGACGACGAACGGCGCTATCGGTAACACCATCGTCCATAAGCTGGATGGGTTGTTGGTGCCAACGAACTAGTTTGGCAATGTATTCGGTATCTTCTTTGCTCATACGAAGGCGTTTCCCTACACTGCGAACAATTTTTCGGCCAAGGTGTTCGTGCATATCAAATGTCCACCCACGACCTTTCATAAATTTTTTGGTGCCAGGTTTTCCAATATCGTGCATAAGTGCGGCAAATCGTAATACTGTTTTGTAGGTACGTTCGGCAATATTATCGACAACAAGAAAACTGTGGTTCAAATTATTTTTGTGATGTTGTCCGTAGAGCTCTTCTACCCCATCGAGAGCTGGTACCTCTGGAAGGAATTGATGAAAAAGACCTGTCTTCTGAAGAATCCATAGCCCTATGGATGGTCGATCGGTATCGAGGAGTTTAAAAAATTCTTCTTGAATTCTTTCTTTTGAAATGATGTGTAGCCGACTTACATTGTCGTGAACTGCTTGCAGTGTTTGTTCTTCTATGCTGAATTTCAGTTGTGCGGCAAAACGGGCGGCACGCATCATACGAAGTGGGTCTTCGGAAAATGTTTCATCTGGAGCAAGTGGTGTTCGGAGAATTTTTTTCTTTAGGTCTTCTTGTCCACTATATGGATCAATAACTGCTCCGAGTATTCCACCTTCTTCAATTTTTTGTGCCATGGCGTTCACGGTAAAATCTCGACGCGAGAGGTCTTCTTCTATTGTGGCTTCTTGTACTTGTGGTTTACGAGAATTTTTTTCGTAAGCTTCTTTTCTGGCACCAGCAAATTCTATTTCTAGATCGTCCATAACATACCGAGCCGTGTCAAAATCTGGAAACTCTACCAGGCTTCCTTCTTCATTCATGTGTTGATCAAACTGCTGTGCAAAGGCAATACCACTGCCGTCAACAACAAAGTCAATATCTGTTTTCTTGTTTATTTTTTCAATTTTTATTTCTTCTCCGCCGTCGATGATGTCTTGTTCTATGGCTGCTTGTACACGACTTTTTTCAATTTTTTCTTTTTCTTTTCCATATACTTCTGGAAATAATTGTTTGAGAAGTTGATCTCGGACGTACCCACCAACAACGTAGACATCTATTTTTGTGTCTTTGCTTACTTCGTAAATTTTTTGGAAGAGATCTTTTTCTATCATACAGATAATACGTATTGAATATGCCATTACACGAGGAACAAGATAATGAGGATACCAATGAGTACGCGATACACGGCAAATGGAAGGAATGACCATTTTTGGATAATCTTCATGAGGATGGCTATGGCAGCCACTCCACTTAGTGCTGACACGATAAACCCTACGGTGAGTGCTGTCAAGCTAATTCTTCCTGTGCCACTCTGTATCATTTCGAGAAGTTTTACCCCACCAGCGAGCGCAATGATTGGTGTTCCCATAAGGAATGAAAATTCTGCGGCAGCTTTTTTGTTGAGTGTTGCAAAAAGTGCTGCCGTCATGGTGATACCTGAACGACTAGTCCCGGGAATAAGTGCAAGTACTTGGGCACAAGCAATAAATGCAATTTGCTTTACTGAAAGGGTATGAAGATCGCTCATTAGTTCTTTTTTTTGTGCAATGTGGTGGCTGTATCTATCTGCGACAGCAAGAATAATTCCCCAAAAAATAAGGCTTACCCCCACAATGAATGCGGATCGAGAATTTGAGTCAAGTATATAACCAACAACACCTGCGGGGATAACGCTTGCTATAAGCAGCCAAGCCAGACGACGATCTTGTTTTTTTATGGGATTTTTTGAAAAAAGTGCGGTAACAAGCTCCCATATTTTTTTTCGGAAAAAGATGATGACCGCAACGAGTGTTCCCATGTGTACCATAACATCAAAGGAAATACCTTGATCTTGCCAGCCAAAAATTTCTGGAATAAAAATTAAATGACCGGAAGAAGAAACAGGGAGAAACTCGGTAATCCCTTGGACGATTCCAAGAATTATTGCCTGCAATATAGACATAATTTGGCTTAATGAAGTGATAATTACTTTGATAGTGTAGCAAAGTCCTTGACAGTTGTATAGATGATATAGCGTATGGTTTGCTGTTTCTCATTTCTGAGAGGCCCATTGGCCACATGGTTGTGGTCGACAACACAAGCCAAGGAGGCTTATATCCATGAAGGAAAATCTGTTTACCGAACGTGAAGTGATCAAGATGATCTGGCTTCGCGTTGCTCTCGTTTGTACCAATCTGCTGACGTGGATTTGGTACGAGAGCGGTTGGGAATTGCATGATTTGGGCACGTTGGAATTTATTGCTGGATTTGGTGCGGTTGTCTGTATGGTCTCGGCTATTTGCTGGGACACCGGCAACAACGCGGTCCGTCGATATAAATTCCCCCGCATCGCATCGGCGATGTTTGCTCTTCCTTCTCTTCTGTGCACGGCATGGTATTATCTGTCTTAATGGCAGTAACCACTGCCCCCCCTCCTATTTATAGGAGGACCAATTCTGTTTTTCAAACATCGTTTGTAAAAGAGAACGACAAAAAAACACCAAATTGGTGTTTTTTTGTTTTATTATTTTCTAGCTTTCTTGCACTGCCTGTTTGAGTGCGTCAACTCGGTCTGTCTGTTCCCAGCTAAATTCTGGTCTCCCAAAGTGCCCATACGCTGCCGTTTTTTTGTAGATTGGCTTGAGCAGATTGAGCTCTGAAATAATTATTGCTGGTCGTGGATCGAATACGCTGCTAAGTACTTTTTCTATGTTTCGATCGCTCACTGAACCTGTTCCAAACGTGTTTACGTGAATTGATACTGGTTTTGATACGCCAATGGCGTAGGCAAGTTGAATTTCACATTTTTTGGCAAGTCCTGAGGCGACAACGTTTTTTGCCATGTAACGTGCGTAGTAGGCAGCGCTTCGATCTACTTTTGATGGATCTTTCCCAGAAAAGGCTCCCCCACCGTGTCGTCCATGTCCACCATAGGTATCGACGATAATTTTTCTTCCTGTTAATCCACTGTCTGCATGTGGCCCCCCAAGAACAAAGAGTCCTGTTGGGTTGATATGATATATCGTATTTTCATCAAGTAATTCGGCAGGGATTACTTGTTTAATTGTTTTTTCAATAACGGTTTGTTTGATCTCTTCGAGTGTAACAGTTGGATCGTGTTGTGTTGAAACAACAATGGAGCTAATACGCTGCAATACCCCTGCTTCGTTGTACTCGGCAGTCACTTGTGATTTTGCATCTGGACGAAGCCAGACAATTTCTCCTGATCGACGTTGTTCTGCCAATTTCATGAGGAGCTTATGCGCATAGACTGCTGTTGCGGGCATGAGTTCCTGTGTTTCATTGCAGGCATATCCAAACATAATTCCTTGATCTCCTGCTCCTTGATTTTTGTCTATCCCCTCTCCTTCGTTTACTCCTTGAGCAATGTCTGGTGATTGTTCATCTATAGAGACAATCACTCCGCAAGAATGTCCATCAAAACGAAAATCTCCTTTGGTATAACCAATGTCGTTAATCGTATTCCGAGCAATTTTGTTCATGTTTATCGTTGCCTTGGTTGTAATTTCTCCAGCGATAACAACGAGCCCAGTGGTTACAAGTGTTTCGCAAGCAACCCGTGAGTGTGGGTCTTGCTTGAGACATTCATCGAGAATGGCATCTGAAATTTGATCGGCGACTTTGTCTGGATGTCCTTCTGACACAGATTCTGACGTAAAAAAATAATTGTTTGATATCATAAAAACACAGCTATATATGTGAATAGAGTTTGCTGTGTATGAGAAGATAGGAAGTCTTTTATAAAGACGGACGTTGTTGGGCAGTAATGTCGCTATCGACCACGGCAACATACAACCAACCAACAACGAACACCATCGGTCATACTCAGTTCCGCATAGTATACCGCATACATTGATTGTGTATCAATATATGTTACTCGTGTTATTCAAGGAGTGCTTGTACGTTGGTGTATTCTACGATCAAATTTCTCTGTAGCTCAAATGGCTTATTGATATATTGTGTGGTGGAGGGAATAATGGTTACCCCGAGTGTATAGCCGGCTTCTTGCGCATCGGTGATAACATCGTCATCGTGCAATCCAAATGGATAAAATAAGACATCCGCTTTTTTTCCTAACAGATTTTCGATAAATGCTTTGCTGTCTTGCAATTCTGGCATTCGTTCTTCTTTTGAAATTCTGGTGAGGTATGCGTGGTATTTTGTATGGGATTGAATATCAACGAGTCCTGATTCGTTCATTTCTTTGAGCTGTTCTTTTATTACGTAATTTTTTCCTCCGACCCCAGTCATGATAGCAAGAGTCACCGGGATGTTTCGCTCTTTTATAATAGGAAATACGGTGGTGTAAAAATCAATGTTTCCGTCATCGAAGGTGATCATAATCGGTTTATTGGCAATATGCTTAGTTTCAAATGCTGTCACAAGATCTGCAGCCGTAATTGGCGTATATTCATATTGAGCAACCAGATCAAGTATTTCAATAAACTTCTGTGTAGAGACGTACCATTCTTTTGCGCTACTGCTTAGACTCGCGGGGGCAATGCCAATATGATGAAAACCTAAAATAGGCATTGTGAATGTTTCTGTGTCTATTGTTTGATCAGTCTGTGACGTGTTTTCATTATCCTGTTCTGTTGCTGAAAATTCTTGATTCGTGGTGGTTGTTTGTTGTGCATGTTCTTGTTTTTTATTACTTGTGTAGCCAAAAATGAACAATAAGAAACAGAGCAACAACGCCTGTATGATAATTATCTTTTTTATTATCGTGGACATATTAGAATAATTTCATGAGACTCATCACTGTTCCCACGGCAAACATGGCAAACAGTAATATGGCAACGATGGCCGTATGATGAAGTTTATATTTGCCAACAGGAAGATCGCCTTTTCTCTTTGCTTGATAATATATCAATAGCAATAACACAAATTCCATACTTCCAAAAAGTCCTCCAACAATATCAACAGCAGTAATAAACTGTCTGAGCCCTAATAGAAAAATAAGAAATGGAATACCGCATACTAAAAATGAGGCAAGCGTTTGAGGTATCTTTATGTCCCACACAAATGAATCACGAAGTGCTACACCAACCATGAGGAAACTTGATCCCATAGCGAGTACCGCAAACAGATTACCAAACAATAACATACTGGGACCAATCGCGAGCCCCAATCCAATGGTGGCAATTCCTGTGGTCTGTGTTCCTGTTACTCCAACCACAATTACGGCAAATACCGCATAAATACACATAGCAATAAGCATGGCGTATATTAAGGCCTTTTTGAGTATGTGTGATTTATGAATAAGTAGACTATGTGCTTCTGGAATGGAGGTGGTACCATGAAATGCAAAGAGAATAACTCCGTATGGAAATAGTAGAGCACCCCAATTGGTATAGGTAATGTGTGGAAGAGCGACATACGGTGTCGAAAAAATTGCGATGACTCCCACGATAACAAGTACTCCAAGTATTAGGAGAAATTCTATTTTTTTTATGGTTCGTAACCCAATAAAAATTACAATACTCCCTAACAAAAAAAATACTGTACTCCAAAAAAATGCCCCTCCGGAAAAAATAGTTGCGAGTGATTCTCCTATACCAATAATATATACAACCAGTGTGCCAAATAAGCCGAGATAGATAATGACTGACATGAATACTTGTCCTGTTGTTCCTAAATATCTTTTTGCCAATCCGACAAGTTGTTTCTTTCCTTTTGTTCGTACCATGATTTCTCCAACAAGCAAATTCAACGCCATCATGATTCCTCCAAGGATAATAATGTACAATATGCCAATAAAAAGCCCTACCTGGGCGACAGCATATGGAATACCAAGTACTCCAGCGCCAATGGGCACTAAAAGTGCGGTGGCTTCCCATAGGGAAATATTTTTTCTAAAAATGCCATTATGTTTTCGTGGTAGTTGTTCGTTGTTCAATCGAATATAGTTGTTCATATAACATGCATTATATCATATATATAGACTGAAATAATATTATTGACAAATACTTTATGATGAGATATACTGTTTTCGTATTTCATCATGCGCGCCTAGCTCAGTTGGTTAGAGCATCTCGTTTACACCGAGAGGGTCAGGGGTTCGAATCCCTTGGCGCGTACTACTATGCAAAGGCAGGACTCATCAGAGTCCTGTTTTTGTATGGTACGTGCCGTGAAGATGAGAAGTTTATGCCACGCAGCGTAGCGAAGTGGTAAATCCCTTGGCGCGTACAAAAAAATATCTTGTATCATTACAGGGTATTTTTTTATAAAAGAAAAATGAATGGTATGTAATGAATAAGAAAAACCGCAGTAAGCGGTTTTTCTTATTGTATTGCTTCTTTTACGATATTCCAATATCTATTATCGTTATGTGCCTGATTCATATAGTACCACCATTCTACTCCCCACAGGTAGGCTCGTGGGGACCCTATTTTTTGTGCATACAATAAATGTTGTTTGAGACGTTCGGGATTCATGGTTTGTTCTTGCTCAACGATTGGAGTATCCATTGGTGTACTATCCGAAAACCACGGTTCTGCTTGGAGTTCGGCAATGAAAAAATCTTGTAATTCTACTCCCCAAAAAAATGCTTTCCATCTATAAAATGCAGGAGGAAGAAAATCATAGGTAAATATATGCCCTTTTGGTGTTTTGACAATTCGGTATAAGGTGGTACCAAATACATCTCCAGCTTTGCTCGCCTGGTGCCAACTCGCAAGCTCTCCACTATCTGTTATCATAATTTTATGCTGTGGATCGAGTTTTTTTACCAACGCTATTTCATCTGCAACGAACTCTTTATCATAGCCTGTACATTCACCAAAAACAAAACGGATGTATGGTTCATTTTCTACTTGCCACATTTCTAATGCTTCGTTATCTTTGTATCGTTCTACTACCTTTGTAATATATGTTGAGAGGTGATTACGTGATTCTTCTTGACTGTAATCAAGCCATCCAGGGACATGACATTCTGGCCAGCGTGGTGCTTTTTGTCCGACAACGAGAACAACTTTTGTGCCATGTTCTTTTGCTTTTTCCATCATAAAATCAACATCGTCGAAGTTGAATTCTGTTTTTACTGCTTCTATTTGACTCCACATGGCGGCAATACGAATATATTTTGGTGAGAGTTCTTCTAACATGTCCGTATAGACTTTTTTCCAATCAAGTCCAAGTGATTCTGCATGATTTTGGTTGAAGCTAATCCCAAATTCAACTGAGTATGTTTTTTGACTTACTATCCATAGCACAGCATAAAGTATTATGACTGTGATACCAAAAAACAAGAGGATACGTTTCAAAATTTTCATATTAGGGTAGAAACAACGAGGGGATATTTAAAATACAAATAGGGCAGATCCTATTATAACCAATATAATAGCAATCGTTTCAATGACAAGCTCTCGTTTGGTGAAATATTCGTTAAACAGTGATTTGAACCATTTGCTTAGCACTAAAATTATCACAAACATGAGTGCATATTGTAATCCGCTGAGAGCAAATACGAGTGTCACACTTCCAATAGCAGCCGCGTATTGAATAATGACTACTGCGCCCATTGCAAATATTTTATTGACCATAATAATCGGTACTGCATATTTTTTGGCACTGGTTTGTTTTTTTTCATTTTTCTGTTTTCCTTTTTTGAACGTATTTCTTACTGAAGGATAGGCAAGACAAAGTAGTCCAACGAGTCCTGTTGTGGCTCTTGTCCACGTGAATGCTGGCCAAAAATCATATATAGTATATAAATATTTTGCACTAAGGTGAGAAACACCAAATAATACTCCTGAAATAGCGGCCCATACAAATCCTATATGGAACCCATTATGCTTTCGGCTTTTTTCAAATGATAAAAGTAATGATGAAATGATAAGGATACCCACTCCTATTTTTTGTGCTAGCGTAAGTGTTTCGCCCAGTGTGTACGAGGCAATCGTGAATGTTGTGATGGTAATGATAGCTCCGTTAAATGGCTGAATGTGTGATGATTCTCCTTTTTGTAATGCTTTATACAACATCAACAGTCCAAACCCAAATGAAACACCAGACAATATTGCCCATAACCAATTGACCCCATTAAGCCATTGAAACCCCATAAATGGAAATAACAATACTGCGCCAAACATGACGATTGTAGAATAAAAGGTATAAACAACAGGATTGTCTACTGATTCCGTGAGAATAAATTTGTCGAGGATAAACGCGATAGCGAGGAGAACATATCCAAGAAGAGCAATAAAAAACCAGAGCATAAACATCAACAATTAACTATTACTATATAGTATATTTCCTATAACAAATTGGTATCTTTGATTTGACGTACTTTTCCTCGTAACACAATATCTTCAATAAGATATGTTCCGTGGCGAGGAGCATCCAGATATCCTTCCATAGCCGCCTGAGCAAGCCATCCTGTTTCTAGCCAATCAAACAGCCACTCATGGGTGTATTGAGGGTCTTCTTGTTCAAATCCAGCACCGATGTTATGTAACCAAGAACGATTGAATTTTTCTTGTGACCCAATGGTTGGCGACATAATGATAGGAAGCCCGAGTCCGGCATAAAATGACATTTCACTTGGTTTGGTCCAAATAATATCTGTTTCGTTTAACGCTTTGCTCATTTTGGAAAAATAATCCATTTTTTTCTCGGCATAAATAATTTGGACGCCAATGCCGCAGACATTTTTTTTGCAGTGAGATTCTAGCACACTTTCGTAATATCTATATACGTCATTTCTGGAACCAGCCACAAGAAAGAGTCGCACTTCCCCGTTATTGATATGATCCTTAAGGCTTCGTAAAATGGTTGCGCCAATTTCTCGTTGTGCACCAGCCCCTCCTACCGCAAACATAATAGTGAGAGGTCTTTTGACTTTTCGTTTACAATATCTATCTCCAAGATATTGTTCTATGGTTTTCTGATATTTTTGTTGAAATTTTTTCTCTGGATCGAGTTTTTGGATTCTATCTCCTAGAGCAATTTTCAATATTTTTTCTTTATGTTCTTCGTCTATATTTTCTTTTGGAAGTGGAAATCCCGTTACATGAATATTTTTTTCTTGTACACCATAACACTTTAGACGCTCTTTGACACGATAGTTTGGCGCGAAGTAAATGATTTTACTTTTTTTGGGTTTTGGTGATACCCATGCCCTACTGATATCTGTATCGGTACATAAACAGTAGATTGGTCCTTTATAGCCATGAACTTCGGCAAAAAATGCTGTTGTAAAAAAAGAAGTAATATATGGCACTGGTTTTTTGTTTAACGTATCAATGAGATGTTTTCCCATTCCCCCTTTTACCATGCCATACACTTGTTTTAGCTGTGCAGTTGGTTTTGATAAATCTCTTTTTGGATAAAATGGCTCAATGCGCTGAAGATAATCCATGATACCAAAAATCCAATTTCCAATGATGGGAATTCCTTTCATGCGGGAAACTGTTTCGTACAATTTTCTCCCTCCTTCCCACTTTGTTCTATCACTTATGGGAATTCCGGCATAGTTATTTGCACTAATAATGGGGTTTTTCTCTTTCCATCCAACGGGAGTTGCCGCAATACCTTTGAGTGGATACACTGCTCGTTGATGTCCGTATCCCATGTCTACGGTAACAATGTATGCTTCGGTAAATGTTTTTTTTGCCATTTGTTTGTGGTTATCTATAGATTAAATTATATCACACTCTCTTTTTCTGATAAATAAAAATCCGTGTATAGCGCGTTATTCTCTTGTTTTTTATTCTTTCCAACATGTCTTTGTTCTGTTCATCATAACAGTGGGTATTCCCCAACGTCCTTTATTCTTTGTTTTTTTTCTGCTAGCATGCTCTCATATATATGCCTATTCTCCTGCAAGTCAACAATCTTACGAAATGCTACGATATCATTCCCCTTTTTGACGGATTGACGCTTTCGGTTTCTGATCGTCAACATATTGGGGTGGTAGGAAGAAATGGTGCGGGGAAATCTACACTGTTTCAAATTATTATGGGATTTGAACCTGCTGATTCGGGTGAGGTAAATATTCATGCTCATACACGCATTGGTTATATCCGCCAACAAGTGGATCCATTTGATCCTGAAGAAACGGTAATCAATTTTTTAATGCGCTCGAGTGGCAAGGAAGAATGGGCATGTGCCAAACTCGCAGGCCAGTTTGATTTGAAACATGAACAATTAACAACGAAGATTGGCTCATTTTCTGGAGGATATCAAATGCGTGTCAAAGTTGTTGATGTCTTACTTACTGATCCAAATTTACTCCTTTTGGATGAGCCAACGAACTATTTGGATCTTTCAACCATATTGCTTCTCGAACAATTTTTGCAACAATTTTCTGGAAGTTTTTTACTTATTTCTCATGATCGAGAATTTTTGAATAAGACGTGTACCAGCATTTTGGAAATTGCTCATAGAAAATCTACGTATTTTCCACAAACATTGGAAGAATATTTGGCATACAAAGTACAGCAAGAAGAATTTGCCAAACGATATAATAAAAAAATTGCCAAAGAGCAGCGGCATTTGCAATCCTTTGTTGATCGATTTCGGTACAAAGCATCGAAAGCATCTCAAGCACAATCAAAATTAAAGCAGCTTGAAAAATTACAAACCATGGAAATCGCGGCTCCCGAACGGATAAGTACGATTCATATTCCGCTGGTAAAGGACAAAAAAGGAACCGCACTTTCTGTTGAATCATTAACCATTGGTTACCCAAACAACGTTGTTGCGGCAGACGTTACGTTTCATATTGATCGAGGAGAACGTGTGGCTATTGTGGGAGATAATGGGCAAGGAAAAAGTACCCTTTTGAAAACGATTGCCGGGGAACTTTCCCCCATATCAGGATCAGCAATGTTTGGTCCTCATATTTCTGTTGGATATTATGCGCAACATGTTCCGGAGATGCTTGATCCAAAAATGCAAATAGAATCTCATCTTCAAGCAATGGCAGGACCTGAGGTAAGTGATCAAGAGATATTTCAGATGGCGGGGAATTTTTTGTTTCGAGATGATGATTTAAAAAAACCCATATCAGTGCTTAGTGGTGGAGAAAAATCACGATTGTGCCTTGCTGGATTGCTTTTACAAAAGCATGAGGTGCTTCTTCTTGACGAACCAACGAACCATCTTGATTTTGAAACAGTGGAAGCATTGTCTGAGGCACTTGCTGAGTGCAATACGACGCTCTTGTTTGTGAGTCATAACCGAACATTTGTAAATACTGTGGCAACGAGTATTATTACTGTTGGAAATGGTCGGGTGAAGCGGTATTATCATGATTATGAAAATTATGTGTATCACCTCAAAGAGACACTCCATATTAAACAGGTGGTTCAAGAAACGAAGAGTCTCCCTGAACAAGAAAAGAAGGCGGAGCGTATTGCTGTTCGTAATGAATTGAAAGAAGCAAAAAAAATCCTTCGTGCAACAGAGGAAGAACTGATGGAGCTAGAACGACGCAAGCAACAGCTGATGGATTGGTTTGAAAAGCACACAGGAACATTTTCTCGGGTAAAACAAGATGAACTTGCTGATGTGACTCATGCGTTACATATGGCAGAAGAAACCTGGTTTGATCAACAAAAGCAGGTTGATGAATTGGAAAATACAGTATCATTATTGCAATAAAAAATAATACCGGTGTTTACCCGGTATTTTTTTGTTTATGTGGTAAGAAACAGGCTAAGCCCATACAATAGCAGTATGATCCCTACAACTATTCCTATTGGAGCGAATACTATCCGTAATACCTTAAGGGCTCTTTCTTCTCCTACTATTTTTTTCCATACCCATGCCTTTGGACTTTTTGCCATGTACTTTTTGGCAAATTTAGGATCGATGAGACTTTTTGTTGCCCCACATATATTTACCCCTCCGAGTCATAACATAATTATTAA
>CAZEYK010000001.1:0-51030 GCA_964516055.1 uncultured Gammaproteobacteria bacterium | reverse complement strand
GCTGTTGATGTTATTGTTTCTGCTATATTTAATTTTAGAGTAGGAATGTTTAATGTTTCTAGTGGACAAGGTATTGCAATAAAGAAGTTGGCTGAAACAGTTATTAAGGTTTTTAAATCCTCTTCATATATTAAGTTTTTAGAGTTAGAAAATAAGAATAATAGTAGTTTGGTTTTTGATAATAAAAAAATTAAGAAGTGTTTTGGTTTTAAACAGAAATATTCTCTTTTAGGGGGTATTCAAAAAATGGCTGGAAAGCCAAATATATATATTGATTTTGATGGTACGTTGGTTGATGTAAGTGATAGGTGGTATCAATTGCATTTGGATTTATCTAAAATTTATAATTTTAAGCCTATTAATAAGGAACAATATCTTCTTTTAAAAAGGAGTGGTGAATCTGAAAGTACAATAATTTTGAAAACAAATATACCAAAAAATAGTATTAATGATTATCTCGAAGAGAGGACCAAACGTATAGAGTTGAAAAAATATTTAAAACAGGATACGTTAAAGTATGGTTCTTTGGATTTGTTAAAAAAAATGTCAGAGAAATTTAATATTGTTTTGGTTACAAAAAGAAAGGATAAAAAAGCATGCTTAGATGAAATCAAAAGATTAGAAATTGAAGAATATTTTTTTAAAATATTGATAAGTGGATCCTTTTCTAAAGAACAGATTATAATAGATGAGTATAGAGAAGATGAATATAAAGGTTTTTGGATGGTTGGAGATACCAATGATGACTGTGATGTTGCCAGAAAATTGGAAATGAAATCAATTTTGGTATGTGATGGAGTTCGTGATAAAATTTTTCTTGAAAAATGTAATCCAGATTTTTTAGCTGATAAATTAATAAATGTAAAAAAAATTTTGAATGTATGATTACCAATCAATATAAAGAAGATTTTAATGCTGTCATGGGAAAATACAGGGCCAAAGCTATAGTTGATTTTTTTAGTAGCATTAAAATTCAATCTATTGCTGACGTTGGTTGTGGCCCTGGAGATGTAATAGAAAAGATAAATGATGTCTCTGACATGATAAAAAATTGTACAAGTGTTTTTTGTATTGATGCTGATCTAAAATATTTGGATCAGGCAAAGGAAAAATTTCAGAGTGATTCCAAATTTCATTTTATTGAGTTGGATGTTGAAAAGAATGATTTTCCTGAACAAAAAATGGATTTGATTTTTTTGATTGACATACTGGAACATCTCCATGATCCTTTGCTTATGTTGAATAAAGTAAAAAATTACATGACACCAGAAGGGTATGTAGTAATAATAGTGCCCAATGCTAATTCTATTCATCGTCAAATTGGAAAAGAAATGGGGTTTATTAGTACTATTTATGATCTTAATGAAAGAGATCATGAAGTTGGGCACCAGAGATATTTTGATTTTAATTCTTTAGGTGAATTATTGGCGAAGAGTGGATTGGAGATAGTTAATAAATCAGGTATTTTATTAAAATTTTTGCCAAATAAAGAAATGGAAAATTTGTCTAATGAATATTGTGATGCTTTGTTTGAAGTGGGACGTAATTTGCCTGAATATTGCGGAGAAATATTTTGGGTGTGTAAACTTAATGAGTAAATGTACAAAAAATAATTTAGTATTCAGATTAGTATGAAAATTAATTGTTCGGTTCCGCTTTTGACGTTGAATTCTGAAAATACTTTGGAAAGATGTTTGGATAGTTTGAAAGATTTTCAAGATGTTTTTTTGTTGGATGGAAATAGTACTGATAGAACTTTGGAAATAGCTAAAAATTTTGGTGTACCTGTATTCAAGCAGGTTGATACAGATGAATCTAATGTAATGATTGAGAATTTTGGCGCCATGAGAATTAAATCAGCAAGTTTGGCAAAGTGTGATTGGCTATTGATGCTTGATTCTGATGAGTTTTTGTCTGATGGATTAATAGAAGAAATTCGTAATAATTTAAAAAAAAGTCCTGATGAAAAAAAAGCGTTTAGAATTTCATTTTGGCCAATTATTGATAACAGGATTGTTAAATATTCTTTTGCTCAAAAAGTTCCTTATATTCGTTTGTATAATAAAAAAGGTGGGATACATTGGAATAAAAATAAACCGGTTCATGAAAAATTAATAGTTCCAGAAGATATTGAACTTATGGATATGAAGGAGTGCTTTTATGGATATACTCCTGATTTTAAAAAATGTATAAAAAAAGATAATTTTTATTTGTCTATCGCTCGTAAAAAGTTTCTCACTGGGGAATCGGCAAAAGGTAAAAGGAAGGTTATATTTATTTCTGTTTTTAAAAATTTGGCAAGAGCAGTTAAGATTTCTTTTGTTTCATTTTTTATTTATGTTCGTCATGGTTTTTCGCATTCATTACCTCCTAAACAAGTTTGGCGGTATATTCGTTATCATATTGTTATATCGTATTATCGTTTTAGACAGTTGATTGTCTAAAATTGGCTAATATTTGTGTATTGTTGACACCTGTTGACACCTTGTGACACTGTTGGTATACTTTTAGTATATGGAACAAGAAATTAAACAGCATGCTGTATATACAACGAGTGAAGCACAAATACTCCTTAAGGTTAGTGAAAGTACCATCAAACGTCTGCTCAAGAAGGGGATTTTGCGTGCCAATAAAGTAGGTGGGCAATATCGTATTTTGGGGAAAGAAATTTTGCGATTAATTTCTCCCGAGCTTGAAGAGAAATCAGTAGATGTTTATTTACAGGCAAAGGAAAAGGTTACCGGTGTTATAAACAAGTGGCCTGATTAGTATGAATATTTTATATATTGCTAATTCACGCATTCCTACTGAAAAAGCTCATGGGCTTCAGATTGTGAAAACGATTGAAGCTTTTATCCGTGCGGGGGAAAATGTTCGGCTTTTGTTGCCTCGACGACGGAATCATATTACGGATGGTTATCGTTCATTTTATCATGTAGAAGATAATATTCCGATGACGTTTGTCCCTAACGTTTTTTCTTTTTTGGAAACACCATTTCATAAGATGTATTTTTTCTTGCAACGAGTAAGTTTTACCATTTTTGCATTTTTTTATGGATTGTTTGGTAAATATGATGTGATTTATTCGCGCGAGCTGACAGTATGCTTTTTGTTGAGTATATTTGGAAAAATGGTGGTGTTTGAAGATCATGAACCAAAGAAACGGTTTCGCTCATTATATTTCTTGTTTGTGCGCAACATTACAAAAAAAGTGGTTGTTGCAGAAAATTTGTTGTCTTTGTATAAGCAGCATGATGTGCCGTTAGATGCTATATTAGTAGCCCCCAATGGGGTAGATGTAAAAGAATTTGAGGGAGTGTCTCGAGATGTGCGTGTATGGCAATCAGCATTTTCTTTTTCTGAAAAGCGTCCTGTCGTTTTGTATGTTGGACATTTTTATAAATGGAAGGGAATTTACACTTTGATTGATGCTGCTGCATTCATCGATGCAAATGTTTGTTTGATTGGTGGAATTCCTCAGGATCGTGAACTTGTTGAAAAGTATATAGAAGAAAAAGGTATTAATAATGTATATGTTCACCCGTTTGTGAAGCACCATGATATTATTAGATTTATTAAATCTGCTGATGTGTTGGTACTTCCAAATACGGCAAAAGAAGAACGTTCTGCCTCTTATACCACACCTATTAAATTATTTGAGTATATGGTGTCTGGTGTACCAATTGTTGCGAGTGATATTGAGAGTTTTTCGGCATATCTGGTTGATGAGAAGAATGCACTTCTTTGTTCTCCTGATGATTCGGTAGATTTGGCTAAGAAAGTGACAACATTGCTTACTGATAATTTTTTAGGAAAGACTATCTCTTTAGCAGCGTATGAAAAGGGATGTTCATTTTCTTGGGATAGTAGGGCATCACGTATTTTGTCATTTATTCGTTCATAGTTTTTATAGGGGATATTAACTTTTTGTTATTTATCATTAAGAAAATTTTCTGCGTGTGTTTCCATAACATTATGAAAAAAAATTATTCTATAAAAGAGCTTCGTGCAATTTGTCAAAAAACAGCACCCGATCCAAAACGTGAAAGTTGGGTGGGATTGTTTTCTCGAATTTTTTCTATTTATTGTACGAAAATATTTTTGAAAACAGCTATTACTCCTAATAATATCACTATATTAAGCGTTGTTACCTTTTTTATTGGGATAGGTATGTTCTTTTTTGATACTACTTTCATGAATATCCTTGGTTCTTTGATTATCTTTTTATCTATTGTGTTTGATGGGTGTGATGGAGAAGTTGCACGATTTCGTGAACAAAAGAGTTTACTTGGTGGTGTATATACGGAACCTGTTAGTCATGATGTTCAATATGGGTTTGCTCCGTTCATTTTGGGGGTGGCTTTATATGTCCAAGGATATGGGGTAATATTTCTTTTATGTGGGGCTATCGCAAGTATTACTAAACTTGAGTATCGATTACTTGATGCTCGGATTTTGCAGCTTCAACAACTTATTGAACAAAAGAAGAACGATGCTGTTTTTGGTGAGAGTATCCCTGTAATTGTATCGCGAAGTTTTGCAAGTACGATATATGTCATTATGGCACGAGTGAATAAGAATTTTTTGAGTTCAACTGGTGTTTTTTTTGTATTGTTTGTGTGCTCATTGTTTCATATTGTTGACTATGGAGTGATGTTTTTTGCGATAGGATATATGTTTTTTTACGTGTCTTTATTTTTGAAACATTTTTATCTTATTTATTCTCAAAAATTGTATAATAAGTAATGAATTATGAAAGCTGCTGTTGTAGTTACTCCTGGCAACCTTGAGGTCCGTGATTTACCGGAACCTATTGTTGGTGATTATGATGTTTTATGTAAAACTATTGCGACAGGAATTTGTAGTGGTACGGATACTCATATTATTGATGGTTTACATTATAAAAAAATTTTTTATCCAACGGTGCTTGGTCATGAAGGAATTGGAAAAGTTATTGGTATTGGGAAAAAAGTAAGACATATTAATCTGGGAGATGTTGTGACTCGTGTGTTCAATGTTTTTCCTTCTGATAGTCCATATTCTATTGCGTATGGAGCATTTGCTGAATATTCTGTTGCTACTGACTGGCAAGCTATGCGAGATGATGCACTCCCTCAATCTCAATGGGATTGTTATAGGGTACATAGGGTTTTACCTGAATGGGTTGATCCTGTTGCATCTACGATGATTATTACTTGGCGAGAAACTCTTTCTTTTTTAACCAGAATGGATGTTTCTTCGGGGCAATCAGTCTGTATCATTGGGAGTGGAGCTAATGCTATGGCTTTTTTGGAGCATACTCGGAATAAGTCATTTAGGATTACGGTTATTGGTAGTTCTTTGCGTGAAAAATTATTTTTATCTGCAGGTGCTAATTTATATATTCCGTATACTAATGAAAATGTAGCTGGTACATTGTATGATAATAATACTCAATTTGATTTAATTATTGACACTATAGGAGATTGTTTAAATTTGGATGCAGTTATCCCATTTTTAGGTGATAAAGGGAAAATTGGTTTATATGGGCTAAATGCTTATCATGAATATCGTATACCTGTGATAAAAGCTCAAGGAGATATACAATTTTTTAATGGGGAGTTGTACGATGAAGCTAGTGCGCATGATGTTGTTATTGAACAATGGCATGCAGGTATGCTTAATCATGAATATTATATTTCTAAGGAATATATTTATCATCTTAACAATATAAGTGATGCTTTTGTTGCAACTAGGGAAAGGAAGACTCTTAAATGTATTGTAACGTATTAATACTCTATTATGTCATCAAAAAATATTAATATAGGAGTAATTTTGGCAGGTGGTCTTGGCAGAAGGTTAGATATTTTTGAAACACCTAAACCGTTAGTTAAGGTTGGAGGAGAAACATTGATCATGCGTAGTGTAAAGCGTTATGAAGAAATGGGAGTAGAAAATATTGTTATTGTTATTAGAAAATATGATTCGTTGATAAAAAAAGAATTATTTGAAAAAAAGAATATTACTTACATTGAAATTGATCATGATGCTAATATGATTTCAGCAATGAAGTCTATTTCAACACTTATCGATAGTGGATTCATCGCTAATGATTTTTTTGTGAGTATGTGTGATCTTGTTTTTCAGGAAAGCCCACTGTCTGCTTTTACTTTTGAAGGTGATGTTGAAGTTTTGGTGGGTGCTCGAGCTATGTATGGTGTTGACTCTGGGGCGACTGTTCATGTTCATCTTGTTGATGGAAAACTTATTTATGAAGATACCGGTTCAACAGGTTTGCCATTGTATGAAGCTGGATTATATCGTTTAAGTTTGAACGGATATTTTGATTTAATGGGTTTTGTTGATGACACCACACGTACTTGTAGTGATGTGCTTGCAAAGTATGGAAATGCAAATGATATTTTTTCTGCAGAATTTAAACATAGATGGTTTGACATCAATTTACCGGTTGATTTGATTCGTGCAGAATCTTTTCTTTGTAGAAATGTTGGTGTTTCTGAAGATCATCCTACCCCAAGTTATACAGCGTTAATTCCGTCAACGGTGTATGATTATGATAAAAAGCTTCGTTTTGATGTTGTTATAGAAAGAGGAATACTTGATCATATTGATCAATATGAAATTATTCCTCATGAATCATTTTATTCTCCCCATTATATTGTCGTTGATAGAAATATTGATAAATTTTATGGGGAGAATATTTATAAGCAATTTAAAGGTCTAGGCTATCGTATAGAAAAAATATTGGTTGATCCAGGTGAAAATACAAAAAGTATTTCTGAATATATTAGACTTGCTGATTATATGATTTCTCAGGGAATTGATAAAAAATCTATTATTATGTCTGTCGGTGGGGGAGTCGTAAAAGATTTGGCCGGTTTTCTTGCATCAACAATTTATAGAGGTATTGGATTTGTTAGTTTTCCTACTACTGTTTTGTCTCAAAGTGACGCTGCTATTGCGTTAAAGCAGGGAGTGAATGGTACTTTGGGAAAAAATATGCTTGGGAGTTATTATAGTCCATTAAAGGTAATCGTTGATCCTGCTACTTTAATGACTCTTGAAGATAAATATGTTTATGATGGTCTTGCTGAATGTCTTAAACAAGCTTTTGCTCAGGATGTTGATTTTTATACATTTTTTGATGAATATAATGGGGAAATTAAAAATTTAGATTTTCTTGAAGAAGTTGTTCGTAGAGCATCTACATTAAAGGTTGATTCTATTTCTCAAGATTATGATGAAGAAAAAATTGCGCTTGTTAATCAGTATGGTCATGAAGTTGGGCATGCGGTAGAACATTTATCTGGGTATAGACTATTACATGGGGAGTCTGTTGCTATTGGAATGCGTGTTTCTGCTGAACTTTCACGAGTGTTGGGCATATGTGATGATGACACTGTAGAAAAACAAATTGCTATGTTACAAAAGTATAATTTACCTCATACTATTCCAGATGATATAGATTTTCAAGCCATTTTGGATTCGATGAAATTTAGTAAAAAGTATCATGGAAATCAAGCGAGATTTGTACTTGTTGATCGTATTGGATCTATTTGGCATAACGATAATTATTATTTTGTTACTTGTAATGATATCCATTTAGAAGAAGCTATTCGACGTAGTTATGCTACCTTGGATATTTCGCATATTGTTCAATCTGAGTATGGTATTCATCCTACAAAAGTAGATGAAATAACTATGGGTGTTGTTAATACTAATTATTTAGTGAACTCTACAGAGGGATTGTATTTGTTTAAGCAATATAATTTTGATAGTCAGGAACAAGTTGCCTATGAACTTTCTATTCTTACTGCATTAGCTTTACAACAATTTCCTTGTCCTTATATCCATCCACTATTGAATGCACAAACATATGGTACTTCGATGAATAATAAACAATATGCGTTGTTTACATATATTCCTGGTGAAATATTATCTTCTGCCACAGAGGAACAATTGCATGATGTTGGAGTATTATTGGGGCGTATGCATGTGATTTTGCAAGATCTGAAACAATCGGTACCTAAACAAACGTGGGAATATAATGATATTGTGTCTTTTGTTGACGAATATGCTGGTAGTGTTATGAATAGGAATTTTCCAAATGTTAATGAGTTTGTTTCTTATATACGAAATGAAATTTCTCAGATGAATTTTGATGTGGAATTACCTATAGGAACTACTCATCAAGATGTTAAACCTGAAAATATTATTGTAGATTCTGATGGACAATTGCATTTTATTGATTTTAATAATTGTTATCGGGGAATTTTGTTATTTGATGTTATGACTCCGCTTATCTGGATGGCTTTTAATAATGGAATTCCTCAAGTTAATTTAATTACTTCTTTTTTGAAAGGTTACCAATCAATTCGTTCATTTACTGATAGTGAAAAAAAATATTTTTTCGATGCATTACGTTTTCGGTTACTTCGGGAAGCATTTGTTTGGCCGATGAGATGGTTTGATGGTGAATTAGCCGTTAAATACGGTGTTCAGTTTTTTGAATCATATAAGTACGTTGTTGCTAATAAAATGTTATTCACTGATTTTTTAAAAGAATTATGAATAATTTGACAGCAGTAGTAATGGCCGCAGGTTTGGGTACTAGATTAAAAGATATTACTATCGATACACCAAAACCTTTGGTTGAAATTGAAGGAAAACCTCTTATAGAATATGGTATTCGTTTTTTACATTCGCTTGGTGCTGATAGAATCATTATTGTAGGTGGTTTTCAAATTGATAAACTCCGCTCTGTTGTAAAAGATATTGATGCTAATGTTGAAGTTGTAGAAAATAAAAAATTTCGTTTGGGTAATATTTTTAGTTTGCAGTGTGGTCTAGATTTGGTTGATACTTCATGTGTAGTGTATCATGCTGATCATATTTTTCGAAAGGAAATCGCAGATAAAATGGCGAAGCAATTGGGAAATAAATTTTTAATATTCACTGATAATGATAGAAAATTAACTGATGATGATATGAAGGTTAAAACATCTGATTCAGGTGATAAATTGAAATTCGTATCAAAAACATTGCAAGATTATAGTTTAGGGTATGTGGGTATTACCTATTGTCCTGAACAGTATCTTCCATTATATAAGCAAACTATTAAGGACGTAATTGCAAAAGATTTTGAACAAGCGGTAAGTGAACATGTTATGCAGAAGATCGTGGATACAGATCATGTGGGCTTTTATATTGGTGATATTAGTGGGTATGAATGGCTTGAAATAGATACTCAAGAAGATTTGATACATGCACGAGAGGTTATGAAAAATGATTTTTCATTATATTATTAATTTTGTATGTCAGTTTTTAAATATAGTCCTTCGTTGATTACTTGCCCATTATGTAATTCTTTGGATATTTCTTTGTTTTATAAGGGCATTGATAACTATTTTTTCAAAAAGTATCTATTTTTGTTTTTTCCAAAAGATTTGGTTCAAAAAATTAGTGTTTTTTCAGCTAGGATATTACGAACGTTATATATCATTAAAGTATGAAGATAGCCATTACCATATCACGCGGAGGTACCGCAAGAAATATTTTGCAAAATGTTTTTTTTGAGAAACTTAAGAAAAGTGCTGAACAAATTGTTATATTTACACCAGCATATAAGGATGAAAGGTTTATTTCTGAGTTTGGTGGTGATAATGTTAAATTTTTACCACTTTATCCTGAAAAGTATGGTTATTTACAGAGTGTGGTGTTGAAGATAAATAAATTTTCTGTTTTTAATTTGAACACGAAACGTCTTGCACTTTATGATTATGTTGATGTTAGCAAACGTAATTGGTTTTTAAATTTTTTTCATAATATTAAATATATTTTGTTAGCAATAGTTTTTTTGCCTTTGTCTAAGTTGTCATTTTATAAATCTTTTTTGATATATATTAATGGTCTTCTTATTGATAAGGAAGTTGTTAGCAAATATAGAAAATATTTTGAAGAATATAAACTAGATTTGGTTTTTTCTACTAGTATTATGGAGTCTGAAGATGCTGCCTTTATTAAGGCAGCTAAGTTAAGTGGTATCAAAACTATTGGAATGCCAAAGACTTGGGATAATCCGTCTAAGGCATTGTTTCCTATTCAAGTTGATACCCTTGTCGTATGGAGTCCTTTTATGAAGCATCAGATGATACATTTGCAAGGGTATAAAGAAAAGAATATTAATACTATTGGTGTACCGCAGTTTGATTATTATAGTGATGATTCTTATATTGTTTCACGAGAAGATTTTTGTAAAAACATGGGGTTAGATCCTGAAAAGCGTATTATATTTTTTGGATCAGAAGGAAAGGTTATCCCAACAGATTCGAATATTACTGAAATTATTGTAGATTTTATTAAAAATGGATTTCTTATTGAAGAAAGCCAACTGTTGATTAGACCACATTTTTGTCATAAGAATGATTATGAAAAGTTTTCTTCTGTATTGAATAGAAATGATGTTGTTGTTGATTCTCATAATAATCCTTCGAAGAAATTTAGGGATTCTTGGGATTATTCTTATGATCAAATGAAACATTTTTTTAATTGCATGTATCATAGTGATGTTATTATTAATACGTGTTCTACACTTACTTTGGATGGGGCGGCTATAGGAAAGCCTGTTGTATTGATTATGTTTGATGGACAGGAAAATGATTTGCCAATATATAAAAGTGTTAGAAGATGGTATGTATGTGATTATTATAAGGAGATTTTGAGTTTTAAATCTACTTATTTAGCATATTCTGCTGATGAATTGAAGAATAGCATTAATGATATTCTTGAAAATGGAGATAAATTTGGTAAGGAGCGACGTGAGTTAATTGAAAGGTTTTGTTATAAACTTGATGGAAAAGCAGGAGAAAGATTATTTGATGTAATTAGTACAACGTATGAAAAAATTAAATCCTAATATTTTAGGAATAATTACTGCGCGTGGTGATTCAAAAAGATTGCCAGGAAAGAATATTAAACCATTTCATGGGAAACCATTGTTAGCGTGGAGTATTGAGGTTGGTAAAAATGCAAATTGTTTTGATCACTTTATTTTGAGTACAGATGACGATGATATTGCTGCTGTGGGAAAGGAATATTGTATTGATGTGCCATTTATGAGACCCGCTGAGTTGGCTACCGATACTGCTGGATCATTTGAAGTTGTGAAACATGCTGTTGAGTGGATGCGTGATAATAAACAATATAATGCTGATTGGGTAGTTTTGTTTGAACCAACTGCTCCAGGAAGACAAGCATCGCATGTTATAGATGTTGTTCAATTAATTAAGGAATATGGAAATCATATTGATTCAATTGTGGGTATATCGAAAATCCCTGCTCATTTTAGTCCATATAAATCACTTGTTTTTACGGAAGATGATTTAGTTGCTTCTATTGATGGAACAAAGGTAAAAAATTTTATTCATCGAAATCAAAATATATCACCTACTTATTATATTAATTCGGCTATTTATGCATTTCGTGTTGCCAATTTTTATACAGAGGATCCTTCGTTATGGGGTGATTTAACGAAGGGATATTTGATGGATGAAAAATATGCTTTTGATATTGATACTCCAGATGATTGGGATGTTGCCACTATAAAAATGAAAAAACTTTTAACATAATATTATGAAATCAATTACTTTTGGACAATATACTATTTCTGAGGATTCACCAACATTGATTATCGCTGAAATTGCCGATTCTCATAATGGGAGTGTGGAAACAGCAAAAAAGATGATTGACGAGATTAAAAAAGCGGGGGTTCATGTTGCAAAGTTTCAATTACATCTTCCTGATATTGAAATGGTTCCTGGTTCTATAAACATGTGGGATGGGCCACTATATGATATTTTGAAAAGAAATTTGTTTACGCGAGAGATGCATAAAGAAGTGATGGATTATTGTGAAGAAGTTGGTGTCGAATATTTATGTACACCATTTTGTCCTGCTGCTGTGGATGTCTTACAAGAACTTGGCGTGAAGGCATTTAAGACTGGTTCAGGAGAGCTTACCAATCTTCCTATGCAACGAAAGTTGGCGAAAATCTCTGCGGAAACAGGGAAACCAGTTATTGTTTCTACAGGTATGAGCAAATGGGAAGAAATTGTTGAGACTGTTGCTGTCTATGAAGAAGAAGGGGCCAAAGATAATTTGATTCTTACTAATTGTACGTCTGAATATCCACCAGGGGATTACTCACATATTAATCTTGGTCGGATTCGAAAGATGCAGGAAGAATTTGGTGTGTGGGCTGGGCAATCTGATCATACTGTTGATAATTATACGGCCTATGCGTCTATTCCAATGGGGGCTAAAGTTATTGAAAAGCATTTTACGTTATCTCGAGATCAAGATGGGCCTGATCATAAAATTGCTCTTGAACCAGACATGCTTGCAGATTTAGCTGAAGGAGTAAGAAAAATTGATGTAAGTCTGGGTAGTGAAAAAAATATTACTAAAGATGAACAAGTAGTTAGAGATTGGGCATATCACAGTGTAGTCGCTGCCGAAGATATCGCTGCAGGAACAATGCTTACCCTTGATATGCTTATTCCAAAACGTCCTGGTTCTGGTATTCCTGCTAAATTTTTGGATATACGTTATGCCGATAAGTTGATTGGGAAGCGAGTGACTAAAGATTTCCCTAAAGATACTATTTTACAATGGGAATATATAACTGTTTAATATGGACAAAAAGAATAAAAAAAGAATGATTGCGATTATTACTGGGTCGCGAGGAGAATATGGGTATATTCGTCCAATTATTCGTGAAATAGAACAACATGAAGATCTCGATTATGGAGTAATTGCGACAAATATGCATGTACTTGATTCTTTTGGATCGAGTATTACGGAGCTTGAAAGAGATAATATTAAAATTTTTTCTCGTATTAATAATACGTTTGATGGATACAATCATGTATCTATGGCCAAATCTCTTGCGGTATTTCAATTGCAACTTCCTGAAATTCTTGAACAAATGGGTGCCGACATGATTTTGCTCGCCGGGGATAGAGGGGAACAACTTGTTGGTGCTATTGTTGGCGCACATATGTATATTCCTACGGCTCATATCCAAGCAGGAGAATTATCTGGGAATATTGATGGGTCAACTCGGCATGCTATTACAAAATTTGCACATTTGCACTTTGCATCAAACGATGATGCTGCTGAACGTGTACGAAAAATGGGAGAAGAAGAGTATCGTGTCCATATGGTTGGTGCTCCTCAATTAGATGATTTTGTTTTTGGTGATATTACTTCAGCAGAAGATATTTATAAGCAGTTTGATCTTGATGCTGAAAAACCGATTATGCTGTTTGTTTTTCATCCTGTGACTGAAGAGGTAAGTAGTATGGAATCTCATATGGATGAAGTTATGCAGGCTGTTTCTTCATTTGATGGACAAGTGGTAATTATTTCGAGTAACTCTGACGCTGGCGGTAATATTGTGAGAAGAAAGATTCTTGAGTATAGAAAATCAAACATGAAGATGTATAAAAATGTGAAGAGAGAAGATTATGCTGGATTGATGAGCGTTGCAGATGTGATGGTGGGAAATTCTTCAAGTGGTATTCTTGAAGCGCCTTCGTTTCATTTGCCAGTTGTGAATATTGGAAATAGGCAGCTGGGGCGTTTGCAAGGAAAGAATGTGATTAATACGGATTATAAGCAACAAGAGATTATCGATGCTATTAATATGGCATTGTCTCCTGTTTTTGTGAAACAAGTACAACAGTGTATAAATCCATATGGTGATGGAAAATCGGCCAAGCGTATTGTAGACGTTCTTAAAGAAGTAAAATTAGATGAAGGGTTGTTAATTAAAAAATTAACGTATTAAATATGTCTCATGATACACTCGCATTACATAACTACGTAGTGCAAAATAATATCACTATGTTAGAAGCGATGGTTGCTATGACTGATAATCAGCGGGGAACGGTGGTGGTTGTTAATGATCAGTATCATTTAGAAGGTGTGGTTTCTGATGGGGATATTCGACGTGCTCTTGTTTCTGGAAGGACACTTACATCGCCTATTGGTGATGTAGTTAATCTTAATCCAACGGTTGCTAAGGGGGAAGAAGAAGCTACTGAGTTATTTGCGAAGGATTCATCTATCAATATTGTCCCTATTATTGATATGCATAATGTTGTTATTAATGTAGTGGTGAGAAATCCTGATATTAGAAAATAATTTTATTTATGAAAGAGACTTTGTTTATTGTCATTTCACGGGGGTTCTTGGTTCGTAACATTTTGCGGTCTGGTATTTTGGATTTGCTTGTATTACGAGGTTACAAAATTGTTATTTTCATTCCTCGTATTCGTAAAATTAATTTGCCACAATCATTTAGAGATGAGTTTGAATCAGAACAGGTAATTATTGAAGAAGTTGAAAATGTTAAACTGGGAAGGATTTACCGTAAGATTTTTTCTCCAATTGTTGCATTTCTTGTATATACACAAACGACATGGACTTTTTCTCTTATGGGGAATGTGAAAAATAAGAAACGGGCAAATTGGCGTGCGTATCTAGAAAAATGGATGTATAAACCTTTTAGTTATGTTACTTTTTTCAAATATATTGCTCGTTTTGTTGAACAACATGTTTTTAGGAATAATACATACGAAAAATATTTTGATAAGTATAATCCGTCTCTTGTTTTTTCTTCTTCTATTGTTTCTACTGTTGACATTTTATTTATGAAAGAGGCAAGACGACGTGGTATAAAAACTGTTAGTATGCCTAAGGGGTGGGATAATATAGCAAAAATGTTTTATAAATTTGTTCCAGATTTATTAGTGGTTCAAAATGAGTTGATGGAAGAACAAGTGCCTCGTGTGCAATGTTTTTCGAAGTCTTCAGTTGTGTCTGTAGGATTTCCACAATTTGATTATTATGTTGATGCACCACTTTTGAGTCGGGAAGAATATTGTAAACTTATTGGAGTTGATCCAAAGAGGAAACTGATATTTTTTGGTTCGGAAGGAGTATGGGCGCCGTATGATGATGCTATTGTTGATATTTTGGTAAAATGGCTAGATGAAGGAGTATATGACGAGGATACAACAATTATTATTCGTCCACATTATTCTGATGTTTATAATAATAGATTTGTCAGATTTGAGAATACTCCACATGTTGTATTAGATCCATTTTTTACACTTTCTAATTTTTTCTTGGATAATTGGGATCCAGTTCGAAAGGATATGGAGATGTTTGCTAATTTGCTTCATCATTCTGATGTATTGATTACTACTACATCTACTCTTACTTTGGATGCCGCTTGTTTTGATCTACCTATTATTAATATTGCTTTTGGTATTTTGTATAAGCATGGTCAGGATATGAGTGAATTATTTTATAAGAAAGATCATTATCAATGGGTTCTTGATACTGGGGCTGTTGATCTTGTCTTTAATAATAAGGAATTGCTTTCTAGTATAAATAAATACTTTGGTGATCCTTCTATTGATCAAGCTCAAAGGAAAAATCTTGTTAATAAGGTTTGTTATCGAGATGACGGAAAATCTTGTGAAAGGATCGTGAACAGTATTGAAAAACTTCTAGCTAAAAAATAATTTATGAAAAAACAAAATAAAATTTCTTTAATTATAGATCACGCTTATTTAGCGTTTTCTGGATATAGACGGAGTATTGCCTATTTATTTATTTTTGGTATTATCTCTGGTTTATTGGAAGGGATAGGTGTTAATGCTATTATTCCACTTTTTTCTTTGATTACCAATAATGGAAATATGGGCGATGATGTTATTTCACGGAATATTGTTACATTTTTTAGTTTTTTTAGATTACCTTTGACAGTATATTACATGTTAGGTTTGATTATTATTTTATTTTTATTGAAAGCCGTTTTTTTATTTTGGTCTAATTATATAAAAATAAAAATTACTGCTGAATATGAAGAAACTAAACGGTTATTACTGCTTGAAAGAACGTTGCATTCAACATGGGCATACCTTATTAGACAAAAGATCGGTTATTTGGAGAATGTTATTATGCATGATATTCAGCGAAGTGGATTATTGTTACAGCAGATTACTAGTTTTGTAATGGTTATTACTGGTTTGTTTGTTTATCTTTTGGTTGCTATTAACATATCATTTATAATGACTTTTATTACCATGGTAGTTGGGGCAATATTTTTTACTTGTATACGTCCAGTTATTATTAAAACTAGGGATATTTCAAGAAAGACTGTAAATCTTAATAAAAAAATTGCTCATCTTATAAATGAACAGATTGTTGGGTTAAAAACGTTAAAAACAATGGCTGTTGAAAAAAATGTCTATAACATTGCATCTTTGCATTTTGCTGATTTGAAATCATATAAAATTTCTCGGTTTTTGCTTAATAGTGTTGTTACTATTATGATGCAGCCATTTAGTTTATTATTTATTTCTGGTTTGTTTATTTTTACATTGAAAACGTCTTATTTTTCTTTTTCTGCTATGATTGCCTTGGTATATCTTATTCAAAGAATTTTTGTCTATATTCAACAATTGCAGACTACATGGCAGGGGATTAATGAAACGTTTCCACATTTAGAATATGTTAATAATTATTTAATGGAATCAAAAAAAAATCAGGAGAAAAAAATGGGTAATGATACTTTTTCTTTTAAGAAAGATATTGTGTTTAATAATGTATCTTTTAGTTATGCCTATTCTGATAAAAAAATACTTAATTCTTTAAATTTTACGTTACGTTGTGGTGAAATGTTGGGAATTGTAGGGCCTTCCGGAGCAGGGAAAACAACATTTGTTGATGTATTGTTACGTTTGCATGAGCCACAGGAAGGGACAATTTTTATTGATGGCTTGCCATTATCAGGTATTTCTTTACATTCTTGGAGAAAAAATATTGGGTATGTTTCTCAAGATTATTTTTTGATTAATGATTCTTTTTTAAATAATATTAAGTATTATGATGAATCTATTAGTAGAGAAGATGCTATTGAAGCTGCAAAGATGGCTAATATTTATGATTTTATTGAGTCAAGTGCAAACGGTTTTGATACGTTGATAGGAGATAGGGGGCTTATGTTATCTAACGGACAAAGACAGCGCATTGTTATAGCACGGATTCTTGCTCGTAAACCAAAATTGCTTGTTTTTGATGAAGCCACTAGTTCTCTTGATAAAGAGTCTGAAAAAAAAATTCAGCAGGTTATTGAAAATATTCGTGGAAAAATTACTATTATTATTATTGCTCATCGTTTATCAACAATTCATCATTGTAATACGCTTCTTGTTCTTAATGATGGCGGCGTGGTTGAGTCTGGTTCTCCAGACATATTATTATCTGATACATCTTCGTATTTTTATAAAGTTTCTAATTTGGGATTATAATATGAATGTTTTTTTGTGTGATTTTTCTTCGTCAGTGCTGTATGATGTTGCATGTAATTTGCAAAAGCAAGGTTTTTCTATTGTTTATTGGGTAGCTGCAAAAGATATATATAGAGATCTTGTTATCAAGGATACACAAAAATTTCCTCAAACTATTTTTCATAATCAGTTAGAGGCGATAAGGGCTATTCCTGCAAATGGAGTAGATACTTTGGAATTTTTTCCACCGAGCAGCAAATTACTTTCTCAATTATTAGAATGTGAATCCATTGTATTAACTATGATGACGAGACTCGATTTTTCGTATATGTCTGTTCTTGAAAAGAAACATATTTATTATAAATATGTGACATATTGGAATGGTATTTTGACATTGATGAAACCAGATGTAATTATTTTTAGTGATGTTCCTCATGTCGCTTATAATTTTGTTTTGTATTCATTGGCCAAACTATACAATATTCCAACTATTATGTTAGAAGTGGCTAATGTTCAAGATAGATTGATTGTTGTACAAGATTATAAAAAGGCATCGGAGTCTCTTTTAGATTACTATCATCTTATTGAAAATGAAGTACATACGCTTGATGAGATTCCTGTTGCAGAAAAAGATTATTTTTTAAAATTGTCAGATGTATACTATGATGCCACTCCATTTTACAAAAAAGATAGGGATTTAAAAATGAAAAAAAAATTACGATTATTTCCAAAAATCAATAAAATTATAAAAAATATTTTTAAAATGGTATTTTTTAAAACTACCTATTATTATATTAAGTATCAATTTTTTTATAGTGGTGAATCAATGTCTTTTAAATCAGGTAAAAATTATAAAAATTATTTTTATTTAAAAAAATTTAAAAGATTAAAAGATGCGTATAAGAAAGAATATTTAGCATTGGAATCTTATCCTAATATGAATAAAAAGTTTATTTATATTCCATTGCATTATCAACCTGAATGCACCACTAGTCCGTTGGCAATGTATTATGTAGATATGATATTTATGGTCAAGACAGTGGCCGCAGCACTTCCTGAAGATTGGATTATATATGTAAAAGAGTATTCAATACAGTGGGATTCTCATGATCATAGATCACATCTTTTTCGTTATAATGGATATTATAAAGAATTAGCTGCTATAAAAAATGTTAAGCTTATATCACCTAATATATCAACATATGATTTAATTAAAAATTGTCAAGCAGTTGCCACCGCTTCTGGCACAGCTGGTTTAGAAGCTATTGTTCGACAAAGACCTGTTTTACTTTTTGGCTATCCATGGTATATGTATTGTGAAGGAATCTTTAGAGTGGATAGCCCAGATTCTTGCACAAAGGCAATTGAAACTATTATCAATGGCTATACTGTTAATCAACAGAAGGTATTGAATTATTATATTGCTCTTCAATCAGTTGTTATTAAGGCAAATAAGACTAATTTTTTTGATAGTTTTTCATCTTTGTCTCATTTTGATTCAGTGATGAATATTACTGAGGGATTTTTAAAGGAGCTAAAAAAGGTAAAAAATACATAGATATATGTCAAATATTGCAATTTTTTATACAGCGAGAGTTGGGTCAACTCGGTTACCAAACAAAATGATTCTTGATTTACAAGGAAAAACTGTCTTTGAACATGGTTTGTTGAGAATTTTGGTCAACAATAAAAATATTCCTGTTATTTTGTGTACCACTTTTTTGTCAGAGGATGATGTGTTGGTTAAGATGGCAAATACTATGAAAGGTGTTCAATCATATAGGGGTGCTGTTACAGATGTGTTAGAACGTTATTTGGGTGCAGCAAGACAGTTTGGTATTGATTTTTTTGTTGTAGTTGATGGTGATGATTTATTTATAGAACCGTTGTATATTCAAAAGATTTTTGATTGTTTTTTTGAAACGAATGCTGATTATATTTCTATTGAAGGACTTCCTTATGGTACTTATGGTTCGGGAGTAAAGGTTGATGCCTTAGAACATGTTTGTCGTATTAAGGATGATGTCAATACCGAAGGATGGGGACGCTATTTTTTTAAAACAAACTTGTTTCATTTGCAACAAATTCATGCTCTTGAAGAACATCGTTTCCCTGAGTATAGATTGACGCTTGATTATCCAGAAGATCTTGAGTTGGTTCGTGTTCTTTATACACATTTGTATAAAGAAGAAAATTGTTTTTTTTTAGATCAGTTGTTTACTTTTTTGAAAAAGTACCCAAAAATTTCTAAACTAAATTGGAATAGGAAAAAAGAATATGAACAAAGATTTAATAAAAAATATTCAAATGTTCAGTTTAAAAAATAATATAATTAGTATAATATGAATTTTGAAAAATCCGACGAGTTGCGCAAAAAATCACATGCATGTATCCCCGGGGGTGCTCATACGTATAGTAAAGGAGATGATCAATTTCCTAAGCTTTCTCCTGGATTTATTTGCAAAGGAGAAGGTGCCTATGTATGGGATGTTGATGGTAATAAATTTATTGATTGGGGAATGGGATTACGTTCTACAACATTGGGACATGGTTATAAACGTGTTGTTGATGCTGTCCTAGAACAAATATCATTTGGGGCAAATTTTACGAGACCTTCTCATCTGGAGGTGGAATTTGCGGAACTTTTGGTGAATATTATTCCTTGTGCAGATATGGTGAAATTTGCCAAAAACGGCTCTACTGTAACAACGGCAGCTGTAAAATTGTCTCGAGCATATACGGGAAGAGATTTGGTGGCAATCTGTGCTGATCATGCGTTTTATAGTTATGATGATTGGTTTATAGGTTCTACTGTTATGGATGCGGGGGTTCCACAAGCTATTAAGGATTTGACGGTGAAATTTAATTATAATGACATTGAAAGTGTTGAAAATCTTTTTAAGAAGTATCCAAATGAAATTTCTTGTGTTATTTTGGAACCTGCAACAGAGATTGAACCAAAAAATAATTTTTTAAATAAATTACGTTCATTGTGTGATGCGTATGGTGTGGTTTTGATTTTTGATGAAATGATTACAGGGTTCAGGTGGCATATTAAAGGAGCTCAGTATGTTTATAATGTTTTTCCAGATTTGGCTACGTATGGAAAAGGAATTGCAAATGGATTTTCTGTTGGGGTCCTCGCAGGTAAAAAAGATATTATGAATTTAGGAGGGATTAATGGAACAGATCATGAAAGAGTATTTTTGATTTCAACTACTCATGGGGCAGAAAATCATTCTTTGGCTGCTGCAATTGCTTCTTTACGTGAATTGCAAGAAAAAAATGTTCCGAAATATCTTGCAAAGATTGGCGCTTCATTAAGAAAAGAATTAAATGATATACATAAAAAATATGATCTCGATTCTTTGTTGCATGTTTATGGAGTCGATTGTCGTTTGGCATTATCAGTTAATGCTACTGATATGTATGATATGTTTCAAGTAAAAACATATTTTTTACAGGAGCTTATTGGAAGAGGAATTCTTTTTTCAGGATATTTTTCACCAAGTTTTTCTCATACAATAGAACATGTCAAAAAAACAGTAGAAGCTTGGGATTATGCCTGCTTGCAGTTGAAATATTCATTAGATAAAAAAAATTTAGAAGATAAATTAGTTGGTCCTTGTGTGAAGCCTGTATTTAGAAAGTATAACTAGTTTGTTGTATTAAATTTTTGTAAATGAAATTATTCGAAGCATTATGAACAACACGATCAACGTATGTATCTCACAGTGTGATATCTATTGGAAAGATAAGGAAAAAAATAAAGAACAATGTAAAGACGTATTGGAAGTAGCGTGTGAACAACATGCCGACATTGTTATTTTTCCAGAGATGACGTTGACGGGATTTTGTATGGATGTTTTGGACATTGCTGAACTTTTTTGTGGGGGTACTAAAGAATTTTTTTGTTCTTTGGCAAAGGAAAAGAATACGGCAATTATTTTTGGAATGGTAGAAAAAAAGAAAAATAGATCTTTTGTAAATGTTTTGTATATGATTGGAAGTGATGGTACGTGTTTGGGCAGATATGAAAAAATACATCCATTTAGTTACGCACATGAAGATGATTATTATACAGGTGGAACAAACATTCCTTTGATTTGGTATAAAGGATTTTGTTTTTCTTTTATGATTTGCTATGATTTAAGATTCGCTGGTTTGGCCACTGTTTTGTCTAAATTACAACCAGATATAACCGTTGTTATCGCAAATTGGCCTACAATACGTATTGCTCATTTTCAGCATTTATTGAAGGCCAGATCGCTTGATATTCAGTCATACGTCATTGGTGTGAATCGGTTGGGGGAGGGGAATGGTATTTTTTATTCTGGTGGTTCTCAGGTTTTTTCTCCTTTTGGAGAAGAACTTTTGTCTTCTAATTTTCAACCTATATCCTTTGTTCAAATTGATAAACGATTGTTATTGGATTATCGTAAAAATTTTCCTTTTTTGGAGGATGCATGTTTTTCTTTTTATAAACAAAATTTGTAGTATGCAAAATAAGAAAGAAATTTTGTACCATAAAATGCAGTTTGATTCTCCTTATCGGAGTACCATTGCTTTTTGGGATTGGATATTATCTATGCCTTGCATGAAAGGTTCAGATACTATTTTAGATATTGGAACTGGAATGGGGTCAAATGTGTTTTATTTTCAACGTGTTTCTCCTGAAAAAAAATTTATTGGAATAGATCAAAATGTAAAATTAATTGAAGTTGCTAAGAAACACCTGCTTGATAATTTTGTTACAAATATTAGTTTTGATGTTGGGGATTTGTATAATTTATCTAAAGAAAAATATGTTGGAATAGATGGAATTGTAAGTTTACAATTGTTATCTTGGCTTGAAAATTATGAACAGCCTTTACAGTCTATGTTTGATTTATCTCCTAGATGGATAGCTGCAAGCTCGCTTTTTTATGAAGGGTGTTTGGAATCCTATACTACTGTCCGTGATTATTATCGTCCTGATATTTTTGGAAATAATTTTTCCTTATATCATTATAATATTTATTCTTTGGATAAAGTGAAAAAATTATTTTTTGATCATGGATATCCTAATTTTTATTTTGTTCCATTTCATATTGATATTGATTTAGAGAGAAATACAAAAGATTTAGGAACGTACACTATTACCACCAAACACAATGAACGATTACAGTTTACTGGACCGCTTTATTTACCATGGTATTTTATTTTTGCAAGTAAATAATTGATATTAATTATATGACTATTTTACAAGTAGGCCTAGGCTCAATGGGAAAAAGAAGAATCAGAAATTTTTTGTTTCATGGCGTTAATGAAGATTCACTGTTTGGTTTTGATTTGAATGAAGAAAGAAGAAAGGAAGTTGAGGAACAATATGGCATAAAAACATTTGCTTCGTTTTCTGATGCTGTTGATATTGTTCATCCTGATATATTTTCTATTTCTACCCCTCCAAATCATCATTCAACATATTATTTGTATGCAGCAAAAAATAAAAAACATTTTTTTGTTGAAGCAACTACTCATGATGATGGGTATGAAAGATTATTGGGTCTTCTAGATGGATCGTTTGTGGCAGCCCCATCGTGCACTTTTCGTTATTTTCCGGCTGTTAAAAAAATAAAGGAAATTTTGGCTCAAGGTACTTTGGGTTCTCCTTTGACTTTTTCGTATCATTTGGGTCAATATCTCCCTGATTGGCATCCTTGGGAAGATTATCGTAAAGTATATTTTTCTCAGAAAGAAACAGGTGCCTGTAGGGAAATGTTACCATTTGAGTTGATATGGTTAACTGGTTTGTTTGATACAAAAGTTTCTTCCATTTTGGGGATAAAGGGTAAAGTTTCACATTTGGAAATGTCTGCTGATGATGTGTATGCTGCTTCGGTGAAATTTTCCAATAATATTATTGGTACTATTCTTATTGACGTGGTAGCAAGATATCCTTTTCGTACTTTACGTATTATGTGTGAAGAAGGTGTTATTGAGTGGGATTGGATGAGTTATCAAATTAAAGTTTATAATAGTTCTTCTGGTCAATGGGACATTATATCTTTGCAAAAGGGTGAAAGTGAAGTTGGATATGAAACAACAGAAGATATGTATCGAGAGGAAATACAGCATTTTTTAGCGGCCGTGTCAGGTGAATTTTCTTACCCGTACACATTTTTTGAAGATTGGGATATTTTGAAGGCTTTATATACCTTTGAAAAGATACCTGATTTTGTTTATTAGTATTTATTGTTGTATGTCTTTTTCTTCTATTTCTGTTGGATCTAAAAAAATATCTCCTGATGGGCCTGTATTTATTATTGCTGAAGCGGGAGTAAACCATAATGGTGATATTGTTATTGCTAAAAAGCTTATTGATGCTGCAATTGCTGCTCATGTTGATGCTGTTAAATTTCAAACATTTACTGCTCATACTCTTGTTACAATGTCCGCAGATCAGGCTGAATATCAGACGAAAAATATTGGAAAAAAAGAAAGTCAATACGCTATGTTGGAGAGGTTGACACTTCAGCGTGAAGATCATTTATTGTTAAAGAAGTATGCAGAAGAACGAGGTATTCTTTTTTTGTCTACACCATTTTCCAATACTGATGTTGATTTTTTGGATGAAGTAGTTAATGTCCCTTTGTTTAAGTGTGGATCAAGTGATGCTAATAATATTCCAGGTTTATTACATATTGCCAGTAAGGGAAAACCTATGATACTTTCAACGGGGATGTCCTCCCTTGAGGAAGTAAAAAACATGGTTTTTAGTTTAAAAGCGGTTGGAAAACAAGATATTGTTGTATTGCATTGTTCTTCTTTGTATCCTACTCCCATGGAACATGTACATTTACGGGCAATTAATACTATCCAAAAGGCATGTGGAGTACTTGTTGGATATTCTGATCACACTCTTGGTATAGAGGTTTCAATTGCTGCTGTTGCTATGGGAGCTGTTTGTATTGAAAAACATTTTACTTTAGATAAAACAATGGATGGTCCAGATCATGCAATGTCTTTGGAGCCTTCTGAATTAATTGCTATGGTTAAGTCAATTCGTAATATAGAGAAAGCACTTGGCTCTTCAAAAAAAGTGGCGAGTGAGGAAGAATTAAAAGTTGCTAATGTTGCTAGAAAGAGTATCGTGGTAAATAAAGATATTCCAGCTGGTACAGTATTGAAAGCAGAGTATCTTACGATTAAAAGACCAGGAACAGGAATTTGTCCTAATTTGATAGATACTGTAATAGGAAAGATAACGAACGTTGATATTAAGGCTGATACGTTATTGCGTTTGGATGATATTATATAAATATATGGTAAAAAAAATATGTCTTGTTACTGGAACGAGGGCGGAATATGGATTAAGTTATTCTATACTTCGTGCCATAGAAGCACATCCTCGATTGTCGCTTCAACTTATTGTTACGGGGATGCATTTATTGCCAGAGTATGGACATACTATTGATTTTATAAAAAAAGATGGTTTTTCTATTGCTGCTGAGATACCTCTCTATGGTGAGCATGATTTTTCAGGTGCTGGTATGGCTAATGCTATTGCTGTTTGTATTGAAAAATTAACTATCCAGTTTAAAAAAAATAGGCCGGATATTATTATTGCGATGACCGATCTTGGTTTTACCTTGGCGTCGGCGATTGTTGGTGCACATATGAATATTCCTGTTGCTCATGTACATGGTGGAGATGTTTCTGGTTCTGTCGATGACGCAGTAAGACATGCGACTACCCAATTATCTTCTATTCATTTTCCTGCTTCTCAAAAGAGTGCGGAAAAGATAACTACTCTGTTAGGCGGAGATGTTCGCCATTTGTATACTGTTGGTGCTCCTGGTCTTGATATTCTTTATCAACAAACGTTACTTGATGAAAAGAAAATAAGAGAAAAATATCATGTATCACATGGTCCATATGTTTTATTTATTCAACATCCTGTAACTACTGAGGTAGAAGAAGCCTCAGAGCAATATATCATTACACTTTCGGCCCTTAAAAAAGTTGATGTACCTGTTATACTTATTTATCCAAATGCTGATGCAGGAAGTAGTGATATTATTGATATTATAGAAGATCAGTATGATGATCAAAATATTTCTATCTATAAAAGTATTCCTCGAAAAGAATTTTTGAGTTTATTGAAATATGCAGGAACATTGGTGGGTAATTCCAGTTGTGGTATTGTTGAAGCCCCTAGTTTGTTTACTCCTGTAGTAAATATAGGGAACAGACAAAAAAATAGAGAATGCGTTGATACTGTTCTTCATGTTGGTCATGATGTTGATGATATCACCCAGGCAATACGTATGGCTTTGTATGATAAAGATTTCCAATATCGTGTGAAACATGCAATCAACCCTTATGGTGATGGGACTGCGGGTAAAAAAATAGCAGAGATTTTGGATAATTTAAATTTATAAATATCATATGGAAAAAAGATTTGTTCAGTGGATTCCTCCTGTCATTGAAGAAGGGAAAATGACACAATGGCATTGGATTGTGCGTCATGTTAAAAATTTTGTATTAGGTCTCTATACTGATATTGGTGCTTTTTGTTATATTAATGCAAAATATGGTGTTGATATTGGAGATAATGTTCAAATAGGTGCTCATTGTGCTATATATTCTGTTTCTACTATTGATAATAAACAGGGAAAAGTTACTTTAGGAAAAAATGTTTGTATTGGTGCACATACGATTATTATGCCAGGAGTGACAATAGGTGAACATAGTGTTATTGGTGCACATAGTTTTGTAAATAAAGATATTCCTTCTTATGTGGTTGCTGTAGGATGTCCTGCAAAAATCATTCGTAGTATACGTTAAATTTTTGTTTATTTAGTGCAGTTTGCCAAATATATTAATTTTTTATAAAAAATATGAATAAATATCCATTAGCAAAACCATATCTAGATAAAGTTGATGAGGACGGTGTACTTGAAGTACTTCGTTCTGGATGTTTAAGCTTGGGGCCAAAGTATCAAGAGTTTGAACGTCAGTTTGCAGAAAAAGTTGGGACGAAATATGCCTGTGCTGTTAGTAGTGGTACTTGTGGTCTTCACTTAACTTTAATTGCTGCAGGGGTTAAACCTGGTGATGAGGTTATTACTTCTCCATTTTCTTTTATTGCTTCGTCTAATTGTATTGTTTATGTTGGTGCTACGCCTATATTTGTTGATGTTGATGAAATGACTTATAACTTGGATCCAGCATTGATTGAAAAAGTTATTACTGACAAGACAACGGCGATTGTTATCCCACATATTTTTGGGCAATCTGCTGATATGGATCCAATTATGGAGTTGGCTAAGAAATACAATCTCCATGTGATAGAAGATGCTTGTGAATCTCTTTGCGCTGAGTATAAGGGAACAAAAGTTGGTGGAATTGGGGAGTCTGGAGTTTTTGCTTTTTATGCTAATAAGCAGATGACTACTGGAGAGGGTGGTATGATTGTGACAAATGATGAGAGGATTTATAAATTGTGTGCAAGTCTACGTAACCAAGGAAGATCTGATAACCTGCAGTGGTTGGATCACGTACATCTTGGATATAATTATAGAATGGATGAAATGAGTGCTTCTCTTGGAATTACTCAACTTGCTAAACTTGATTATTTTATTTCTGAACGGCAAAAAATTGCACTTTGGTATGAAGAAGCTTTGGCTTCATACTCTGATATGGTTACTTCCCCTCAAACTGCTGATTATACAACTAATACATGGTTTGTATATGTAGTAAGATTGCAAAAATATGTTGATAAAAGGGACCATTTGATACTTGATCTTGCCAAACAAGGAGTTAGTACAAAACCTTATTTGCCGTCAATTCATCTTTCTGATTATTATCAAAAAAATTTTTCAATTAATACAGAGGGAATGTTTCCTGTATCGGAATCTGTAAGTGCTTCTTCCCTTGCTTTACCGTTCTATATAGGGTTGACAAAAGAGGATATTAAAGCTATTATTGAATATCTTATTTCTACTTTAAGAGCATATGAAACATAAATTTGAGAATAAAATAGTTTTGGTCACCGGTGGCACTGGTTGGATTGGATCTGAACTTGTCAAAAAAATTTTGGCATTTAATCCAAAACAAGTTCGAGTATATTCTCGTGATGAACATAAGCAATTTTATTTACAAAAAAAGTTAGGTAATCCAGAAAATTTACGTCTTTTTCTTGGTGATATTCGGGATAAAGATCGATTGCGAAGAGCTTTTGATGGAGTAGATATTGTATTTCATGCTGCGGCTCTCAAGCACGTGGCTATTTGTGAATATAATCCGTTTGAAGTAGTAAAAACAAATATCATGGGAACTCAAAATGTTATTGACGTCGCAATTGAACATAATGTTGAAAAATTAGTAGCAATATCATCTGACAAATCAGTCAATCCAACGAGTATTATGGGAGTTTCTAAGTTGATGATGGAAAAGTTAGTTGTGAATGCAAATTATTATTCGGGAAATGCTCAAACTAAATTTTCTTGTGTACGGTTTGGTAATGTTATGTGGTCTCGTGGTTCTGTTTTGCCTATTTGGAAGGAACAAGTTGAAGAGAATAATAATATTACTATTACCAATTCAGAGATGACAAGATTTTTTATGCATACTAATGAAGCTATTGATCTTGTATTGACTTCTGCGGTATTGGCAAAAGGTGGTGAGATTTTTGTTCTTAAAATGAAATCTATTGAACTTGGTGAATTAGCCAGGGCGTTTATTGATAAATTTTTTCCTGATAGTGGAGTTACTATTACTAAGATAGGTTTATTTCCGGGAGAAAAAATGCATGAGGATTTATTTACGGAAAGTGAGTTGTCTCAAACGTTAATTGAGAATAAAAAATTATATGTATTACTTCCAGAGATTTTGATTGATAATGTTCAATCAGTCAATACAGAGTATGAAGGATTTAATAATGTTATCTGCGATTTTTCATATAGTTCTCAAAATTTTTTGGATACACAAAGTATCAAGGCTGTATTATAAGTTAATTGATATATGAAAAAGGTCGCTGTATTGAGTGGTAAACGAGGCGGGTTTGGGGCCATGATTGGGTTAATGGAGATGATCCAGAATGATCCTTTGATGGAATTGCAATTAATTGTGACAGATATGCATCTGTCAAATATATTTGGCTATACTGCAAAAGAAGTTGAACGATTTTTTCCTATTTCATATAAGGTTGTATTTGGTCAGAAAGATGATTCGGCTGTTGAGCGTGGACGGGCGTTGGGTCTATTTGTTTCTCGTATGGTGGATGTGCTTAGTGAAGCACGTCCAGATATATTGATTACTTTGGGTGATAGGGGAGAGGTTCTTTCAGCTACTATTGCGGCTATGGAGTTAAATATTCCAGTTGCACATATTCTTGGTGGTGATGTCGCTGGAAATAGGGATGGAAATAGAATTCATGCTATTACTAAACTTTCTCATCTACATTTTCCTTCATCTGCGGATAGTGCTGATCGTATTTTGAAACTCGGTGAAGAATCTCATCGGGTACATACTGTTGGTGCTACATATATTGATTTTGTTATGCAAGGAAGATTTACTAATAATCGGGATGTTCGTCGTATGTATGCTATTGGTGAAGAAGAGCCTTATGCCATTTGTATTCAACATCCTATGACCTTGAAAGAATGTGCGTCATATGATGAAGCTTTATCTGTATATGGTGCTCTTAGGGATTATGGGATACGGACGCTCGTGATTTACCCCTGTAGTGACCAAGGTTATCAAGGAACTTTACGTGCACTTGATGAGTTTCGTACTGTTCCGTATTTTTCTGTACATAAAAATATAGATGCTTTAGATTTTTGGGGGTTGATGGATGGCGCGTCATTTTTTATTGGTAATTCAAGTTCAGGTCTTATTGAAACTCCTTATTTTGGTTTGCCGAGTGTTACTGTTGGAAAACGTCAAGAAGGAAGGGTCCGGGATGTGAACGTTATTTCTTGTAATCCTGTTAAAGAAGATATTCTTGAGGCTATTGATAAAGCAACAAGCTATGAATTTCGTAATAAAATTGTTAATAATTATATATTTGGTGATGGTACAGCAGGGAAAAAAATTTATGAAATTATTCGGAATATTGATGTTGATGATGACCTATTGATGAAAAAAATTACGTATTAATTGTTTTAAATTAGATAAAATAGGCTTATTTTTCCTCTTGACTTGTCCATAGCCATTTGTTATTCTTATTTAGAAAACTATTCTTAGAATATGCGTATTTTAGTTACTGGTGGTGCTGGTTTTATTGGCTCACATGTTGTTGAACAATTTATTGTTAGCGGTCATTATCCTATCGTATTGGATGATTTTAGCACTGGGAAAGATTATAATATTCCCAAAGGAGTTCCAATATATAGACGGAATATTGCGGATGATTTATCGGATATTTTTTTTCATGAAAGGATTGATGTTGTTTGTCATCTCGCTGCTGCTACAAATGTAAGAAAATCTGTGAATGATCCACTTAATGATATCTATAATAATGTTCATGGAATGGTGAATTTGTTGGAATATGCACGAAAATATAATATTTCGCGTTTTGTCTTTTCTTCTACAGGAGGAGCATTATATGGGAATACTGATCAGCTTCCAACGACACTTGATCATTCGACAAAACCAATTTCTCCATATGGTATTGATAAGTTGGCGGGTGAACAGTATTTATATTATTATAATACTGTTTATGGCATGCCGGTTACCATCTTGAGATATAGCAATGTTTATGGTCCGAGGCAAGATAGGAAGGGAGAAGGTGGTGTAGTTGCTGTATTTATTAAAAATTTACTTGAAGGTGTTACCCCTGTGATCAATGGTAGTGGAGAGCAAACTCGGGATTTTATTTATGTGGAAGATATTGCAAGAGTGAATGTTCTTGCTGGTGAACAAAATGGAAATACATTGAATACTTACAATGTTAGTACTGGAAAGGAGTGTAGTGTAAATAAATTATTTCAGGTTATTGCTCAAAAACTTGATGTTTCAGTACACGTACATAATGGCGAGGCATTGCTTGGTGAAATTTTGAGAAGTTGCCTTGATAACAGCGTTACACAAAAAGAATTAAATTGGAAACCGGAAGTGACACTTGAAGATGGTATTAATAAAACACTTATTTATTTTAAAGAAGAATATTCTAAATTAACAAATATTGTATGAAGATTTTGATTTTGGGAGGAGATGGGTACCTTGGTTGGCCTACTGCAATGTACTTTTCTCGAAAAGGGTATGAGGTTGCTGTGTTAGATAACTTCAATAAAAGAAAGTGGGAAATGGAAATGGGAATTAAACCATTACCTGAAGTTGCTACGCTTCATGAGCGTATTCGTGTGTGGAAAGACGTGACAGGGAAAGATATAAAAATGTATGTTGGCGATTTGGTGAATACTCGTTTTGTTCATAAAGTTTTTGAGGATTTTAGACCGGATGCCATTGTCCATTATGGAGAACAACCTTCCGCGCCATTTTCCATGAGTGGAAATGAACAGGCTATTATTACTCAAACAAATAATGTTATTGGAAATTTAAATGTTTTATTTGCTATAAAAAAACATTGTCCACATGCACATTTGGTTAAACTTGGTACCATGGGAGAATATGGAACACCAAATATTGATATTGAAGAAGGATATCTTGATGTAGAACATAAAGGAAGAAAAGATCGTGTGTTATTTCCAAAAAGACCAGGTTCTTTTTATCATCTTTCAAAAGTACATGATAGTAATAATATTTATTTTGCTGTTAATACCTGGAATCTTAGGGCAACTGATTTAAACCAAGGTGTTGTTTATGGTATTGAAACGGAAGAAACACTATTTCATGAAAAATTATGTACCAGTTTTCATTATGATGAAATTTTTGGTACGGCATTAAATCGTTTTTGTGTGCAAGCTATTGCAGGTCTTCCTATTACTCCTTATGGAAAAGGGGAACAAAAACGTGCATTTTTGAATATTCTTGATACATTGCAGTGTGTTGAACTTGCTGTCCTTAACCCTTCTGAGCCTGGTGAATTTAAAATTTATAATCAGTTTACTGAAACATTTTCAATTAATCAGCTTGCAATGCTTGTTCAAGAATCAGGGAAGAAATTTGGTCTTGATGTGAAAATAATGAATATTGAAAATCCTCGAAAGGAGATGGAAACACATTATTTTAATCCTGTTCATACGAAATTCATTGATCTTGGCTTGAAACCACAAAAATTGTCTGACGTTTTGGTGGACAGTATGTTGAAAAAGATTATTGAATATAAGGATAATATTGATAAAGATACTATTATGCCAAAAGTGAAGTGGGAACAATCAGTATAGGTATTTTTTAATTCTTAAATAAATTATTATTTTATGAATAATAAAGTACGTATTGGTAACGGTTTCATCGGTGAAGAATATCCTGTCTACATCGTTGCAGAAGGAGGTTTAACAAATTGGGGTGACATTGCACTTGCAAAGAGGCAGGTAGATGCTGCTATGGCTGCTGGTGCTGATGCTATTAAGTTTCAAGCACAAACGACGGAAGCACTTGTTTCAAAAAAGGTAGATCCTTATTGGTATAGTCGATTAAAGTATAAAGAACTTTCATATAATGATTTACGAATGTTGAAGGAATATTGTGAAATTCGTAATATCGATTTTTTTGTTACTTCTCATACGGAAGTTGATTTAGAATTTATTGATAAAGATTTAGATATTCCATTTTTTAAGATTGGTTCTGGAGAAAGTATTAATAATGATTTTTTGCGTAATGTTGCTTCTCGGGGTAAGCCTGTTATTGTTTCTTTTGGTCTCCATAAATCGGTTGAAGAAATTCATAATTCTCTTTCTATTATGGAATCTGAGGGACTCATTGATATTGTCGCGTTGCATTGCAATACTATTTATCCTACTCCTGTTGATATAAATAGTTTGGGAACTATTACTCAGTTAAAGAATCAATTAGATTGTCCTATTGGATATTCCGATCATACTATTGGTTTACATATTCCTATTGCGGCTGTTGCGCTTGGTGCAAAACTTATTGAAAAACATCTTTCTTTTGATAAAACAGATAAAAGATCATTTGATTGTCCTGTTTCATGTGATCCTGAAGATTTAAAGCAAATGGTTAAACAAATTCGTGATGTTGAAGCATCTATTCTTCCTGCAAGTTCCAATCGTGTTGATCATATAATTGCTGCAAGGGGATGGGCAAGTCAAAGTATTGTGGCTGCTAAGGATATCCCCGTTGGTAAAGTTCTTGAAAGGAGTGATATCGTATTTAAGCGACCTGGTAAGGGCCTTGCTACGGGGTATGTTCATAAAGTATTAGGAAAAAAGGTTAAAAAATTTATTGAAGAGGATACTTTGGTTCTTATTGAAGATTTATATTAGTAAGAATTTTTTAAAAATTAGTATCTAAAAAAGTTTTTTTATGGGGGAAAAATATCAATTATCATCGCTTAAGCAGCTTGAAGCAGAAAGTATTTATATTTTTCGTGAGGTCGCTGCGACATTTCGTCGTCCTGTCCTTCTTTATTCTATTGGTAAGGATTCTTCAGTTTTGTTACGTTTAGCACAAAAGGCTTTTTTCCCAGGAAAGATTCCTTTTCCTCTTTTGCACGTTGACACAGGGTTTAAATTTAGAGAGATGATTGAATTTCGTGATTATTATATAGATAAAATTGGTGTGCAACTGATTGTTGAAAAAAATGATTCTTTGGAGGCTTTGTCTTTTGGTCCGAATGATGCACATACTGATAATTATATTTATCATAAAAAAACGAAGCCTTTACTTGACGCTCTTGAAAGGTATCGTTTTGATGCCGCAATTGGTGGCGCTAGACGTGAAGAAGAAAAATCTCGTGCAAAAGAACGTATTTTTTCTGTTCGTAATGAACACAGTGGTTGGAATCCAAAATTACAAAGACCTGAGTTATGGAATTTATACAATACTCAATTACAGAATGGACAGAGTATGCGCGTTTTTCCATTGTCTAATTGGACTGAAGCCGATATCTGGGCGTATATTCTTCAAGAAAAGATTGAAGTTGTCTCACTCTATTTTGCCGAGAAAAGAAAATTGGTGAAGCGCAATAATAGTTTTTATGCGTTGGACAATTATGTGATTGCTCGAGAAGGGGAAGAAGTTATAGAAGCAGAAGCTCGTTATCGAACTTTAGGGTGTTCACCTTCTACTGGTGCCGTATTGTCATGTGCAAAAACAGTTGAGGAAATCCTTTGTGAAGTTTTGGAAGCAAAACAGTCCGAAAGAAGTAATAGGGCAATTGATAAAACATCTGACACTTCAATGGAACATAAAAAAAAACAAGGCTATTTTTAGTGTATGGAGAATAAACGTAAATACAATCGAAACATGGAATTACTTACTCTTGTTATTGCTGGAAGTGTAGATGATGGAAAATCAACTTTAATAGGAAGGCTTCTTTATGATACGGGTAATGTGTATGAAGATCAAATACAAGCTGTTGAAAATACTGAACACATTGAGGATGAACTTGATTATTCACTTTTTACAGATGGTCTTGAAGCTGAGCGAGAACAAAAAATTACTATTGATGTAGCATATAGATATTTTTCTTCTAATCAAAGAACGTTTATTATTGCCGATGTTCCTGGTCATGAAGAATATACAAGAAATATGGTTACAGGTGCTTCTCATTCTCAAGTTGCATTGATTGTGATTGACGCAAGAAAAGGAATGACTGTGCAAACAAGACGTCATTTTTTTGTCCTTTCTTTATTGAATATTCCCCATGTCGCAGTTGTTGTGAATAAAATGGATATGGTGTCATATGATCAAGGTGTTTTTGAAAACATAAGGGATGATGTTCAATTGTTTACGAGAAATATTGGTATAAAAAATATTCAGTTTATTCCGGTTTCTGCTTTAAAAGGTGATATGGTTGCTACTCGTGGCAATAATTTGTTATGGTATTTTGGTCAGACAGTACTTGAATATATTCATGATGTTCCTGTTATCTCTTCCCGTAATATGGTGGATGCTCGTTTTCCTGTGCAATATGTTGTTCGTCCTGATCAAGATTTTCGAGGGTATGCAGGGACTGTCGCTGGAGGAGTATTTCTTGTTGGAGATAATATAAAAGTTTTACCATCAGGTGTTGAATCTTTTATTGAACATATTTCTGTAGCAGAAGAAGATGTGAGTTATGCGTTTAATGGACAGGCTGCTGTTATGAGTTTTGTTGACCAAATTGATGTCAGTCGAGGGGATATTGTGGTGCGTGTTGGTAATGAACCTATTGTTTCTAACAATATTGATGCTGTGGTGTTTTGGTTTAATAAACAACCTGCGGTAAAGAAAAATAGATATATTATCAAACAAACGACAAAGGAGACTTTTTGTTTTATTAATACTGTTTTTTCTGTTATTGATGTTTTGAATGGGGAATATCAAGAAGCCTCTCAAGTGGAACTTAATCAGATAGGTAAGGTGCGTTTTACTACTCATGAACCATTTGTTTTTGATTCATACAAGAAGAATAAAAAATTGGGAAGTTTTATATTAATTGATGAAGTTACAGGAGATACTGTTGCTGCTGGGGTTATTACTCCATCAGAGAAAAAAATGTTGCCTGACATTCAAGAAGAACCTCTTTTATTGGATGTTCCTAAAAAAAACATAACTCTTGAAGAAAAGGTAGAACTTTCAAAAATAATTATTGAACATGCATTTTTGGTTCATCCAAATTTGTTTGTTGCTTGTTCATTTGGTAAGGATTCTCGAGTTATTGCTGATTTAGTTATGCAAATTAAGTCTGATGCTTTGTTTGTTAGTATTGATACTGGATATGAATTTCCAGAGACACTTCGTTTTGCAAAAGAATTAGAGCAAGAAATTCATATGAATCTTTTGTGGGTTCGTCCTACTGAAGATGATATTTCTGAAATAAAAAGTACGTTTGCAAATTCGTTTATTCATGAAGGACAGTATATGTGTTGTGCCATGAAAAAACCTGCCATTGTTCCCATTTTAGATAAGTATGATGCATGGATTACCGGATTACGTCGTGATGAAAGTGTTCAACGACAATATACTCCTATTATTGAAAAATCAGAAAATATTGTAAAGTATAATCCAATTGCATTTTGGACAAAAGATGATGTATGGGAATATTTACGAACGTATAAGTTATCATATCATCCATTATATAATGAAGGATATACTTCTTTAGGTTGTGAACCTTGTACAAAAAAAAGTGATGTTGCTAACGAAGAAAGAAAGGGACGATTTCATGATACGGGTAATAATGAGTGTGGTTTGCATATATAGTTTATTTATGAAAAAAATATTAGGCCTTATTACTGCCCGTGGTGGATCAAAGCGTTTACCTAGGAAGAATATTAAAGAATTTTTGGGTAAGCCATTGCTTGTTTGGAGTATTGATGTTGGAAAACAAAGTAATGTTTTCGATCATTTTATTTTGTCTACTGATGATGAAGAAATTGCAAGTATTGGTAAAGCTCATGGTGTGGATGTTCCTTTTATTAGACCAGCAGAGTTGGCTACTGATATGGCGACGTCACTAGATGTCGTCATTCATGCTGTTAATTGGATGAGGGAAAATAGAAAGTATTATGCTGATTGGATTATTTTATTAGAGCCTTCTTGTCCAGGCAGACAATCTTTTCATATTCAAGAGGTAAAACAAATTATTGAGGAACGGGATGATATTGATTCTTTGGTTGGTATTTCTCGAGTTCCTGGTAGGATGAGTTATTTGAAACAATTAGAAAACATTGGTGATGAAATTGTTATGCCTGTTGTAAAATCAGAATGCACCAATTTTAAGAGAAATCAGGATTTACCAATAACATATTATGTGAATTCTGCCATTTATGCGTTTCGGGTTAATAATTTATTGGAAGGTTCTTTGTGGGGGAAAAGACGGTATGGATATGAAATGGATACGGTGTATTCGCAAGATATTGATAGTAAGGATGATTGGATTGTGGCTGAAGCACGAATGAAACATCTATTGGAACAGTAAATTATTTTTTTGTATTTTACAATTTAGTAATAAACAAAAAAGCATTGAATATTATTCAATGCTTTTTTGATGACCCGACTGCAGAATACAGTCGGGTATGGGGAAGACCTCAACCCTAGGCTCTAGGGGAGGCCAAAGAAGACACACCTGAATCCTGTCATTGCGTTTCGCTCGTCACTAAACGAGCTTACTCTGTGTGATATGCGGGGGGTATCCTGGTGATACCCCCCGCCGCGGATGACTATGGTTCCAGGTTCTCCACCCTCATCCCATGATGTGCCGTCATTTGGGGCACCCTCATATGTTGGGTGGTAGGCGTCGCTTACATGTTCGGCTACGTTGCCGATCATGTCGAGACATCCTTTGGGGGTGACGCCCCCAGCTGCTGTTCCCACTTCTGTGGTCCCCAAGGAACCACAGATTGTTAGTATTGCCTGGTTGCAGGTTCCATTAACATCCCCCCAGGGGTAGATCCTGTGATTTTCTCCTGTGGCGGCGAATTCCCATTCGGCTTCTGTGGGGAGTCGACCTTCTGCCCAGAGACAGAAGGTGGTGGCGTCATTTTTGTTGACGCCGTTGACGGGGTGGAGCGAGCGACCGTTGCTGGAGGTGTTGAGCCCCCAGTTGCCAACGTTGCCGTTGGCAATTGATCGCTGCTGCTCCAAGCATGGAGGGCATTGTTCGTACCACTCGCTGGTGGTCTCGAACTTTGCAATGAAGTACCCTTGCACGAATGTTACCTCGTGTACGGGTTTTTCATTCTCAATTCCTTCGGGTCCCCCCATGAGGAAGCTCCCGGGGGGAACGTAGATCACCGTTTTGTAGAACTCCAGCTCGTCGGCTGGAGCATACTCGCAGTGATCTTTTTCGTTGCAGGTCGCAGGCCAGCCTTGCGGTGACTGCGGGCACAGGGTTGTGCCGCAGCAGACACCACCGTTGCGGTCGCAGACGCCGCAGGCGTTGAAGCCTACGTCGTTGCTGCAGGTGACGGTGTTGGGGCCGTTGCAGGTGTAGGTCCCACATTCGTCACAGGACGTGGCGGGCTGATGAGCCAGAACACCACACCCATTACAGGCATTGCGGCCGGGGTCGCTGCATTGCACAGCGTCCCGACCGTTGCAGATATACTCGCCGCAGGCGCCACAGGGCGCGCCAACGTCGCTTGACAGGGCGTTGCACCCGCCGCAAACGTTGTTGGGCTCGGCGCCAACGCACATTGTGGCGTTTTCGCCGTCGCAGGCGTAGGCACCGCACTGACCACAAGCCTCTTCAGGCTCATGGCTGAGGGTGCTGCATCCGCCGCAGGCGTTGAGATCTGAGTTCTCGCCGGGGGTGCACTGGACGTTGCCGCCCATGCACTCCCAGGTCCCTGATCCGCAATCGAGTCCTTCACCACAAGTGGTGCCGGGCTCTCCGCGGAGGACCTGACAACTCCCGCAGGCGTTCAGCGGCTCGTCAGAGTCGCCGTTGCAGTTGTTGTCCATTCCGTCGCAGATCTCGGTGGCGTCGGGGTGGACGTCGGGGTCCGTGTCGTTGCAGTCACCGCCAACAGTGGCGGTGTAGGCACCTCTTTCTTGACTCGGACAGAACTCGGCGGGGTCGCCCGCGCCGTATTCGTCTTCGTCGAGGTCGAGGTACCAATTTGACGGCTCGTTTTCGCCAGCGCAGAAGAGGTTTTCACCATCCTCGTCGCAGCGGAGTGAACCATCGCGACACACGTCGCCGCACATCGTGCCGGGTACGTCGTTGAGCTCTTGTTCGCCACCACACGCGTTGCGGTTGGGGGCGTTGCACTGAACGGCGTTTTGTCCGGCGCACTCCCACATCCCTTCGTCGTTTTCGCCGCAGGGGTCGCCTGGGCGTTGACCCTCTGGGAATTCCACCGAACCGCCGCAGCCGTTGTCCAGGGGGACGTCGGCGTCGGAGGTGTCGTTGTCCGTATCGGGGACGTCGGGGTTGACGACATCGCTGTCGTTGTTGCCGTCGTTGTTGCCGTCGGTGTCGTTGTCGATGGAGATCTGCGTGATGCAGATGCCCTCGGAGCACGTCGAAGCGTGCGCGGGGCAGTCTGCGCTCTTTTCGCAGGTGATGAGGCTGCTCTCACAGCCGCCGGAGACGACGAATAGCATCGCCATCCCCATCCCCATCAGGAAATGGATGAACTGTTTCATGATTGTGTTCCTTGTTGGGGGGAGGCGTTGCCTCCCCTGTTGTTTCAGAAGGGGAGGGTGAACACCGCGGTGCCACCATCCCGCATGGGGGTGATGGTGACGGTGGGGGTGTTGTTGTTGGTTTCCTCGGCTTCCCAGTAGAAGAACAGCGCGACGTCGGCGGCAGCCAGGAGGCCGCCGCTGATGTACATTGCTGTCATCAACTGGTTCATGTCGTCGAGCTCCCCTTGAAGCTTCGCGGCTTCGGCGGGAGACCTGAGCTCTCCACGGGCTTGTTTGCCCGCGAGGGTCTCGAGTTCTCCGTATTTTCCCGCGGCCGAAATGTTGGCGAACACGCCGCCTGTCACCAGCGCGAGGGACAGGGTCCCGACGCCGATGACGGTGAGATGCTTGGTGCCAACTTCGAACTCATCCTCATCAGTCTTCTTGTCGTCGGTCCACACGATGCCGTTGCCTTTGGTAGGCTTGGGCAGGGTGATGGTGACGGACTTTTCCCCGATACCGTACGGGATGTCCACGGTGGTGGACGCCGTGCGGTTGTCGGTGGTGGCGACAAGGGTGATCTGACCGACGGACGTGAACGGCTTGGCGATGGTCGCTTTGCCGTTTTTGTCCGTCGTGGCGACGAGCTTGCCTTCGACCGTGAGCTTCACACCCTTTTTAGGGGGGATGATGGTCACGGTGAGGGTTTGGCAGGCGTATGATCCTTCCAGATATTCAGTCTGGATGACAGCCGCGTCGCTTTGCGGCAGATCTTCGTTTTTTGACGCCTGCTCGAACCACTTGAGGCCCGAGCAGACGTCGTTCATGGACATGTAGGCCAACGCGAGGTTGACTTTGTACACCGACATGTCCTTGTTGCGGTTGGAGAGCTGGGTGTACAGCTCGATGGCTTGGACGTAGTCCTTCTTTACCATGGCCTGCTCGGCCTTGGTGATGAGGACTTCGTCCGACTGCGCCTGGGCCAGGTTTCCCCAACCCAGGAGCATCCCCACCACCACGAGCGTGGCAGCGAGGAACGACATGGTTCTGTTCATGATGTTCTTGTTCTCCTGCTTCATTTGCCACCTCCGTTGAGAAAGCTTTTTGGCTTCTTCTCCGTACCGCTGGGCGGTTTGGTGAGGAAGCTTTTTGGCTTCTTTTTCTCGGTGGGTGGCGTATCTGTTTTTGCACCGTTGTTGCTGTTGTCCTCGACCTTTGGGGGGCGAGTGCGACGGCGACGAGGTACGACTTTTGGTGGCTTCTTTGGCGAGGTGTCAGTCTTGACGACGACGTCCTGTTTGGACGCGTCTTCTTCGACTTTTGCTTCCCCCCCTGTATCTTTGACACCGATGTCTTTCTCCTGTTGCGGAGCCTTGTCCGCGAGCGTGCTCGCGTCTGAGGACTCTGCGTCGGGAGAGGATGGCTGTTCGAGTTCAGCGGGATATTCGTTGACATCCCTGCTGTCCTCTTGCTGCACGGTGTTTATTGTTTTGGGGTTGGTGGTGACCTCGTCGTTGCTCAGGAGCCAGATGGCTCCAAGGGCGATGGCGGCGAGGAGCATGAGTGCTCCTACCACCGCTACGGTGATTTTGGCGAAAGAACCAGCCTTACCCGGGGGGAGGGTGATTTCGATCGCCTCAGCCGTCGCGGCAAGGTGAACCTCGGCGGGTGGCATGGTGTCTGCCGTGTCGACGACCTTGGGACGATTGGTCCTTTTGTTGTCGTCGATCTGGGTGATGATGTCGCCGATGTTCATCATGCCTGTTTTTTCCTTCGCCTCCTGGCGGCTGATCTCCGCCCAGAGGGTGGGGAAGTTGACTTCGCAGATGTTCTTCAGCGCGTCGAGGAATTCCTCCGCGCTGGCGAAGTAGGACCCTTCTTCGGGGCCGAGCTCGCCGCTTTTGAAACCCATTTTCAGCACTTGGAAGAACATGGAGAGCTTTGCGTCATTCTTGACGAGCTGATCCAGGCTCTCATAGTGCTTTTGTTGGAAGTACTTGCGGTAGACGTCCGTGTAGGCATCTCCCTCTTGTACTTCGATGGGCATCTTTCCCGTGATGGCCTCGAACAGCATGACGCTGATTGCGAAGAGGTCCATTTTGGGGGATGCCGCCTTGTGAGAGAATTGGAGTTGAGACATGTACACGGGGGTTCCGCGTACACCGCCCTGCCCGTCTTGGGTCTTATAGACGTTGTCACCTTCTTTCTCCCCGACATGGGTTGCTGTGCCGAGGTCGATGATGCACGCGGCACCATCTTCCTCGCGGACGATGATGTTCTCCGGTTTCAGGTCGCGGTGGATGCACTCGGCGCTGTGCATGAGATGCACTGCGTCGAGGAAGCTCAAGAAGAACCTCACAACATCCTCCGTTTCCGTCATTTTTTTATTCCGGAGTTTCTTTTCGAGCGTCTCACCTTTGATGTACGGCAGCACGATGTAGCGCATGCCGTCGTGATCGCCGAACTGAAATGCTCCGGCGACCTGGGAGATGCTCTTTAAACCGATGCCGATGTCACACTCGTGCATCAGCAGTTTCACATGGGTAGAATCCCCACGAAACTTCTGCCGAAGCATCTTGACGACGACCTGTCCCTGCCCGTTGTTCTGGCAGAGGTAGGCGACGCCGAATGAGCCGGCGCCAAGGATGTCGAGGACGGTGATGTCCGTGTTCTGGATCTTGGATCCAGGCTCGAGCACCTTTCCTCCGAACTGGTCGTTGTCGATGTAGCGATAGTTCTTGTTGGTATTGTCAGCCATGGTGTCACTCCTGCCGCATTGCGGCGGGTATAGATCGCATTGGCTGACGCCGATGGATCTGTGTTTTTTTTCGTAGTGTTGAATTGTAAAGGACTGTTGAATAGCAAAATGTCCACTCTTTGAGTGGTTTTTGCTATCCAGGTGTATATTTTTTAGCTGTGTTAACTACAAAATAGGCATCTTAGATAACAGGGCAATATAGTCTTTTTTTGTGTTCTTGTCAAGTTGTTTTGTGGGTATAGGTAATATTTAGATAGGATAGGCTATAGGTGACAATGTGATTCTACAGTTCTACGCTACTATGGGATTAGCTAGGAAATTGAGTATATTTCCTTTTTGTAACCAAAAAGGAACAAAAAGTTTTGGGGGCGGACGATTGTTTTGTGTGGTTTTATCATAATATTGAATATTTGTGATTTTTTCATGACGCCGCCCCCAAGCCCCCTTTTTTTATGTTTTTCGTTTTTATTGAAAAAAAAAGAGGATTCCTGTACACTTTTGGAGCTAGGTAGTCATGAAATTTTTGGGTATATTTCATTTCAGTAATATAACTAATAAATACATTGAGATCTCTCGATGCCCCGGCTGTTGCCGAGGTTACTCGAGATGACCGTGTTGTCTAGGTAATTATTTGATAGTATGAATATCTTATATATTGGAGGCGGATTTGTGGGGGCGTGTAGTGCGGCGGTGTCTGCGGATAGTGGGCACAACACGCTTGTTTTTGATATTGATACAGAAAAAATAGCCGCCTTTGCTTCACTTGATAAAACACGTATTGAATCGTACTTGCATGAAAAGGAACTTGCGGAAATGTGTGCTCAACATGCAGACCATTTGCGTTTTACGAGTGATTATCAAGAAGTTTTTGCATTCCTTGATACGTGTGATGCCGTGTTCATGTGTCTGCCAACACCAGAAATTGGGGAAACAGGAGAAAGTAATCTTACCTATTATACCGCAGCAGCAGAACAATTGGCAGTCGCACTAGCCAAACGGAATGGTGGTGCTCAACAAAAATATGTAGTTATTGTCAACAAAAGTACGGTTCCCATTGATATGATTGATATGACCAAAGAGTTATTAATGAAAGCAGGTGTTACAAACTTTGGGGTGGTGTCTAATCCAGAATTTTTGGTTGAAGGAAAAGCAATTGAAGGATCTATTCGTCCAGATCGTGTAGTGGTGGGAGCAGAATCTGAACAAGATTTTGGTATTATGCGAAATATATATAATCGATTTTATACTTCATCAACGGTTGGATATCTTGAAGTGAGTCCAAAGGAAGCCGCGGCAGGAAAACTTCTCGCAAATTATTATTTGTTTAGTAAGCTTGCGCAATGTTTTGATGTGATTGGGAGAACGTGTGAAGCATTTGATGATGTGACCTTTGAAAACGTTCGGTCTATTATTACCGCGGATAAACGAATTAGTAATTGGGGATTTTATAATAGTTTGTATGCTGGGGGAAGTTGTTTGATCAAGGATGCTCGATCGCTTTCTCATCAGTTACAAACAGCGGGAAAAGTTTCTTCGCTTGTGAATGAAACGTATCTTGCTAATAAACGGCAGCTAGAATTATTTTTGTCTCGGCCAGAAACGGAAGCTGGATTTGACTGGCAAGGAAAAACAGTTGCGCTTTTGGGACTTGCATTTAAGCAAGATACCAATGATACACGCAATAGTCCAAGTCTTGATATTGTGCGATTTTTGCAAGAGAAGCGGGTAAAGGAAGTACGATTGTATGATCCTGTGGCAAATGATATGTTTGGAATGGATTTTCCGGCGAGTGAGCAACTGGTGTACATGGCGGATATTCGTTCTGCTACGATGCATGCGGATGTGGTTATTATTGCGACGGATTGGCCACAGTTTCGACAGGTTGCGGAGGTACTTTTGGCTCTTCCAGAAAAGAATGCACTTATTATGGATGGGCGAAGGATGTTGCAGCATCGATATGATGAGTTGCAAAAGGCAGGATTTTCGCTTATTGCGGTGGGGTCTCCGTTTTTGGGAATTACGAATAATTAATAATTTTCATTTACGAATTATAAGGGGATACGATTCTCGCTCCATAGTTTTGCCTACTGGTAGGCAAGCCCGACAAGGCTGTGAAGTATGTCATCCTGAGCGTAATGAGCAAGGAACGAGCGAATGGAGTCGAAGGATCTCGTGATAGAAAATTTTGCTTTCTGCATCGGGATCCTTCGACTTCAGTCGTCGTGGTACTCCTCCTTACGCTCAGGATGACATATTATTTTGGCATCATTTCTTGCAGCTAGATCCACAGAGCTATGCCACTATGGAGCTGGCTGGGGGTAGTATACCCCAAAGCACAAATATCTGTTTAGAAAAGTATTACATTTTTTGATAAATACGGTAAATACATTTTATTTATGGTTACACTTGAACAGTTACAATCAAAGCAAGAAAAGGTTTGTGTGGTGGGACTTGGGTATGTGGGATTGCCACTTGCGGTGTTGTTATCGAAACATTTTTCCGTGATTGGATTTGATGTAAATAAAACGCGTATTGCTGAGTTGAAACAGGGGATTGAAGTGACAAAAGAAGTTGATTCTGCTGAATTACAACAGGCGACGATTTTTTATAGTGATGATCCCGCATCTATTGCCGATGCAAAATTTATTATTGTTGCCGTCCCTACGCCAATTACCGATGATAAAGAACCTGATTTAACTATTCTCAAAAAGGCTTCACAAATGGTAGGGGAGCATATGGTTGAGGGTTCCATTGTGGTTTATGAATCTACAGTGTATCCTGGCGCAACAGAAGAAATATGTTTGCCTATTCTTGAAGCAGCCGCTTCGTTGCATGCCCCAGAACACTGTTTGATTGGGTATTCCCCAGAACGAGTGAATCCTGGTGATAAAGAACATACTATTGATAAGGTGGTGAAAGTTGTTTCTGGTATGAATAAAGAAAGTTTGGCAGTGATTGCTGGCGTGTATGGTACGGTTACAACGGTATTTGAAGCGTCATCTATTAAAGTAGCTGAAGCCGCAAAAGTTATTGAAAATACGCAGCGTGATTTAAACATTGCGCTTATGAATGAGCTTTCGCTTATTTTTGCGCACATGAATATTAGTGTTTATGATGTGCTTGCGGCAGCAGGAACAAAATGGAATTTTTTACCGTTCAAGCCAGGACTTGTTGGAGGACATTGTATTGGAGTGGACCCTTATTATTTGACGCATAAGGCAACACAGCTTGGATATTCTCCAGATGTTATTTTGGCGGGGAGAGGAATAAATGATAGGATACCTACCATTATTGCGGAAACATTAATGGATCAATTGCGACAGTTAGGAAAAGATCCAAAAGATGCCACTGTTGTGATGTTGGGAGTAACGTTTAAAGAAAATATTCCGGATATTCGCAATTCAAAAGTGGTTGATATGTATCGCGCATTTATTGCTGCTGGTATGACGGTGTTTGTGTGTGATCCTCATGCTGATGTTGCTGAAGTTGCGCATGAGTATGGATTTTCTCTTACAGAAAAGGACGCATTACCAAAAGCTGATTTGCTTGTTGTTGGTGTGGCGCATGATGAGTTTGCTTCGTTGGATCCGCATACAGTACAGGCATTTACCAATGGTCACTCTTGCTTGCTGGCAGATATTAAACATTTGTATAATCGGCAGGACATTGAAGATGTTGGCTTGGCGTATTGGTCACTGTGATGTTTGATTGACGATTCATTAACCAATTAACTATTTAATTAATTATGGCGCACTATCTTATTACCGGTGGAGCCGGGTTTATTGGAACAAATTTAACAAAACAACTTCTTGCAGACGGACATCAGGTGCGTATTATTGATAATTATGCTGGCGGGAAAATGGAAGAGCGAATGCAAGAGGGAGCTGAATATGTGGAAGGAGATATTCGCAACATGGATGATTTGAACAAGGTGATGCAAGGTGTTGAGGGTGTGTTTCATATGGCAGCATTGCCACGGGTTTCTTATTCTGTGGAATATCCGGCACTTACTCATGATGTAAACGTAAATGGAACGCTCAATGTACTTCTTGCTGCACGAGATAATGGAGTAAAACGGGTGGTATTTTCATCATCATCTTCTTCTTATGGAAATCAAGAAACGTATCCATTGAAAGAAGATACGGTTATTAAAAAACCTATTGCGCCATACGCACTTCATAAATTTATTGGCGAAGAGTACTGTCGGTTGTTTGCTGAGTTATATAATCTTGAAACCGTAAGTTTGGTGTATTTTAATGTGTATGGTCCGTATGCTGATCCGCATGGAGCATATGCATTGGTGATTGCCAAATTTTTGGAACAAGTTAAACATGGTGAACCAATGACGATCTGTGGTGATGGAGAATATTATCGAGATTATACGCATGTTTCTGATATTGTTCGAGCCAATATGTTGGCGATGACAAAAGATACGGCATGTAATGGGGAAACGATTAATATAGGAAATGGAAATCCTCATTCAGTTAATAATATTGTGGAATTTATTGGTGGTGAATCAGTACATGTTCCTGATCGACCAGGAGATGTACGGTATACGGAAGCTGATAGTTCTCGAGCAAAGGAACTCCTTGGTTGGGAGCCAACAGTTAGTTTGAAAGAGGGTATTGATATGTTAAAAAAAGATTTTGGTGTGTAGATAACGTACGACGTACGAAAAACCCATCTTACTCAGATGGATTTTTTATTTGTGAATTTTTATGTCGTTCCTTGTATTTTTTTATTGTCCCATGAATCTCATAACAACATTTATTGTTCGCAAGAGAATAGATATATCAAGGAGGAGAGAACGATTTTTGATGTAATAGAGATCGTATTGCAGTTTTTCGAGTGAGGATTCCAGTGTGTCGGTATAGTGTTGGTGAATCACTGCCCAACCGGTAAGCCCCGGTCGTACAAGATGACGAAGAGGATAATAGGGCATGCGTGTTTCTAATTCTTCTACAATTGCGGGGCGTTCAGGCCGTGGGCCAATGAGTGTGATATCTCTTTTGAAAAGATTGATGACTTGTGGAAGTTCATCGATACGTGTTTTCCGTAAGAATGTTCCTATAGACGTTATGCGGATGTCTTGTTTTTTGGCGAATTCCCAGCCATCTGTTTCTGCGCTGCCATCTTCGGCAAGGGCGTACATGGATCTAAATTTGTACATGGTAAATATTTTTCCTTGTTGGCCAATTCTTTTTTGTTTGATAAAGATAGGACCTGTTGAGGTAATCTTTATCGTAATTGCAATAATAGGGAGTAAAAGAATAAAGTAGGCACCAATAAATACGATGGCAATATAGTCAATAATGGTTCGTATTTTTTCGTAGACAGGGTGATTTTTGTTTTGGAGATGATTGAGAAACCAGCTTTCAGAAAATGTTGATGGGGGAATTCTTCCTGTGATACTTTCGTAAAATGAGGGTAAATCAATAATATGAACTTTCCAAAAGAGGAGTTGATATAATTCTCTGAGGGCATCTTCGTTTTGTTTGAGGTGCGGGGCCATTACGACAACATGTCCTTGATAATTGGTGATACATGGGCGAATAGTGTGCAGTCCGTGAAATACTTCGCAATGATCATAGGTAGCATTTTTGATATGTTTTTCCGGATCAATAATAGCAACCGTTTTGTATCCACGTTCGGGGTTTTGTTTTATGGTCTCAATGAGTTCTTCGGTTTCTTTTGTGACTCCAACGAAAATAACATTTGTTTGTAGGCGTTTGATTCCAATGATTCTGTTATACATTGCCCGAAGTGCTGCGCTGATGCTGTATCCAATGATAACATTGAGTACAAGGATTGTTTTTGGGGTAATGTTTTGGTTAGCGGGAAGAAGGTAAAAAAAACAGGCACTTCCAATCAGTGATAGTATGGCGGTTTCGCTGAGTCTTCTATAATATTTTTTTGTGTATGATAATTGTACAAGATCGTAGAGTCCATTAATATAGTTCAGGACAATCCAGAAAAAAAACACAATACTAAACAGTGGAATATGCTGTAGTATGTTTTCTGGCGTTGGTGGGCGTTGATATCGGAGAGTGAGACTCATGATAAAGGCAATGTAGAAACTTGCGATATCTGTGCTGAGCAAGATGAATTGTTTTACTCGGTAGCTTAGAGAAATCATTGTTTTTTTCTTAGGTTCACGGTATACTATCTTTGATTTATTTATACTGAATTTATGCAAAAAAATCAAGTTTTTCAACTTGTTTTAGCTATTTTTTTCGTTACGGTGTTATTTCCTGTTGCTTCTTTTGCTGTTGTTCCTTTTGATTTGCAGTCGCAAGGGGTGTTTCGTTCGGCTCGGGTTACTATTAATGGTGGTGATACCCGTACACGAACAAGAAGTGTTGTGTTGTCTTTTACCAAGGGAACGGCTGATGTAGAAAGTATGCGAATTGCTAATTCTCCAGAAATTGGTAACGTCAGTTGGCAACCATATAGTTCGCGAAAGGAATGGTTTTTGGATTTTGGTCGAGGAGAAAAAGTTGTGTATGTGCAATTCCGTAGTACTAATGGAGATATATCAACAACATTTTCTGATGCAATTATTTTGGACGTTGATCCTCAGCCGTTTATTGAAATGACGGTGAATGATGGTGATGACTCAACGTTTGACCGTACGGTTACCGTATCATCTACGGTTTCTGAGGGGGTTGAACACATGCAAATTAGTAATTCGTCAGATTTTTCTGATGTGCCGTGGTTACCTGTCCAAGAGTCCCTTCGATGGAGTTTGCCTACGGGAGAAGGAAAAAAAACAGTGTATGTGCGATATCGTGATGCACAAGGGAGAACATTTATAAAAAAACAATCTATTATTGTTGTCCCTTTTGGACAATTGTTAGAAGCCGGAGATATTGTTACGAGCCCAGGGGATTCAATCTATTATTATGGGTTTGATGGTGAGCTTCATGATTATCCATCGTTAGCCGTATTTCATACATGGTTTGATGATTTTGACTTTGGGGATATTGTTTATGTAAGTAATGTGGAGTTGAGTCAATATCCTGTTGGGGAGTCTGTTTCGCCACGACCTGGTTCATGGTTGGTGCGATTTGGTGTTGATTCACAAGAAGTATTTGCGGTTGAACCGGGATATGTGTTGCGACCATTTTTGTCTGAGATTGAAAAAGAGTTACTTTATGGATTAGATTGGAAAAAGCGTGTGATTACTATTAATCAAGCGGAGCGAGTGCATTATACGCTTCGTTCGTTTTCGGAGGCTATTGCGAGTGGGGCAACAGATGAAGATGGAGATGGACTGGATAGTGATCTTGAACGGCGATATGGTTCTTCTGATACGAAGGTTGATTCTGATGGTGATGGTCTTAGTGATTTGGAAGAAATTCGATTTTTATCGAGTGATCCTGGTGTGGTGGATAGCAATGGTAATGGAATAGCTGATGGTGCTATGGTTCGGTCTGGAAAATTACCAACAGGAGGTGCACTTACTACGCTGCCAGAACATACGTATAGTTATGCTCGTGGTACGGTGGTGAGTAATCCGGATGGAAAAGGATTGTATTTTTTTAGTAGTGATGGAAAGCTTCGTGCTATGTCGTCACAAATTTATCGTACGGACCCTACAGTGAGTGGATTTATTGTGTATCCACCGTATCCTATTTTGATTGGGAGGACGAGTACGATGTCTCGTGATGATGGATATACGTATGCGTATCCTACCCGGTATCGTCAGGGAAAAATTGAACGTTTATAATATGTATTTTTTATGATATTTCGATATATCTTTTCAGGGAGCATCATGAGTTTATTTGTTGCTGCTACGGTATTTTTTCCACATGCTGCTTTTGCATTGGTTCCAAATGATCCTTTTGCCACACAGCCTGCGTATGATTTTGTAAAATTGTATGATGCGTGGGATTTTGCCACTGGTTCACTCGATGTGGTTGTTGCTATTATTGATAATGGATTTGATACGTTTCATCCTGATTTGCGTGATAATGTATGGAAAAATGTTGATGAAGTTTGTGATAATAACATTGATGATGATGCCAATGGGTATGTTGATGATTGTTATGGATGGAATTTTTTTGATGGAAATAATAACCCCACTCCGGATCCGCTTCAAGGACATGATGAAAAAAATATTCATCATGCCACAATTATTGCTGGTATTATTGGTGCTGTGGGGGATAATAATAAAGCAGGGGCAGGAATTAATTGGCATGTAAAATTGATGAACGTTAAAGTATTGGGAAATAATGGTTCTGCCAGGATTGGAAATCTTCCCTATGCTATTCATTATGCTGTGGATAATGGTGCTGATGTTATTAATACCAGTCTTGTTGGACAATTTGATCCTGAAGACGTTGAGTCACAAGCGTATGTGACTGAGTTACTGGAAGCTGTGAAGTATGCATATGATCATGGCGTGGTGTTTGTTGCCGCTGCTGGGAATAGTCGATTATCATTAAATACGTATCCTCATTATCCTGTTTGTGCAGATGATATGTCTGACGAAAATTTTATACTTGGAGTAAGTGCTGTTTCTGTAGAACGTATGTTGGCGGTATTTTCAAATGTTGGATCAAATTGTATTGATATTACTGCACCAGGAGTAGGTATTGGTGGGTTATTACGATATTCTCCCACCAACGGTCTTCGTGATACCTATAGTCCTGAGTTGCAATGGAATGGAACAAGTTTTGCAGCACCATTTGTTTCTGGTGCGGCAGCACTTATTAAAAGTGTGCAACCAGGGTGGGGTCCTTCAGAAATATTTGATGCATTGTTTAAGACCGTAAGTAAAACTCCTCCAGAAAATGAAGAAGAATATGCAAATTTATTTGGGCATGGATTGTTACAGATTGGCCCTGCTGTTCAGTATGCTTTATCACAGCCATTAACGAGCGCTTCCTCTGGACCAACGGGATTTGCTTTTTTTCGATTTTCTGATGGCTTTAGTTCTTTTGATTCGATAAATGGATCTGTTGTTCGTCCAGAGGTTATTCACGCGGATGATGTGGCGGTATTTGATTATGATGGAACACTATCTATTGTGACTGCATCACATACAGATGAAACAAACATTACTTTTTATACAGAGTCGGGGTATCGTGTTCGCTCTTTTTCTGTTCCTACTGATGGACCTGTATCGGTACGAGTGGGAAATGTATTTGGGGGAGATGAGCCTGAAGTTGTTGTTTCTCCTCAGGAATCGAATGATGTTCTCTTTTGGGTTTATGATTTTAAGGGGACATTGATAAAAACGTATAAAAAAGCATTTTCTCATACAGGAACAACGCTTTCTCTTGTCCCTGCTACTCGTGATAATGGCGTATTTGTTGATATTGTTGTGTCATATATTGTGGACGGCCATGCGGTGCTTCATCGGTTTGATGATACCTTTCAGTCTGTTCAGCAAATAGCTTTTCCTGGATTAACGGCTCCTTTGAATATAACGACTGCTGATTTATTTGCTGATGGTTCTCCTGAATATGTTCTTGGTGTGGGTGTTGGTGATGCGCCATATGTGTATGTGTATAGTTTAAATGGCAAAAAAATTCAGTCATTTTTGGCTGCAGAGGAAACGTATCGAGGGGGAATTGCTGTTATCGCTACGGACTATCTTGATCAGCATCCAGGTGATGAATTATTTGTTTCTCAGTTACAAGATGCGCTTGATGTCTCATTATGGGATGGTGTGGACGCCCGTTTGCTTGATACTTTTTATCCTTTTTCACAACAGGATAG